>JAFAWZ010000028.1 GCA_019241495.1 Acidimicrobiales bacterium
CAGCGAACAAGTGTTCGCTGTGAGAAGCTGCCCGGCTGGATCAGCTCAACGATCGGCCAGCGCGTCGGTGAACCGTCTGGCCGGGTCACCTTCGCCGACTTGCTGGGGATTCAACTCGGACTTGAGGTCGGCGATCTCGTCGCGCAACTTGGCTGCATACTCGAAACGGAGGTCGGCTGCCGCCTCGCGCATCTCCTCCTCCAGGGTGAAGATGAGCCGGGCCAGCTCGTCGTGCGGCAGCTCGGCCAGGTCGCTGCGGGCCCGATCGCGCCGGCGGCTGCGGCGGTCCCGGCCCGGTGCCGGCGCGCCGCCCTCGCCCCGGCCTCCGAGCAGGACAAGGATGTCGGTCACCGCCTTGCGGACGGTCTGGGGGTCGATGCCGTGCTCCGCGTTATACGCCTGCTGCAGGGCCCGGCGGCGGTGGGTCTCGGATATGGCCCGCTGCATCGAATCGGTCATGCGGTCCGCGTACATGACGACCTGCCCATCGACGTTACGAGCGGCACGGCCGATGGTCTGGATCAGCGACGTCTCACCCCGTAAGAACCCTTCTTTGTCGGTGACGAATACGGCGACCAACGAGACCTCTGGAAGATCCAGTCCCTCACGCAGCAGGTTGATCCCCACGAGCACATCGAACTCACCCAGGCGCAGGTCGCGGATGATCTCGATGCGCTGGATGGTGTCGATGTTCGAATGCAGGTAGCGGACCTTGAGGCCCATCTCGACCAGGTAGTCGGTGAGGTCCTCGGCCATCTTCTTGGTCAAGGTGGTGACCAGCACCCGGTCGCCTCGCTCGGTCCGCTCCCGGATGAGACCGATGAGGTCGTCAATCTGCCCTTTGGTCGGCTTGACGATGACCTCGGGATCGACCAGACCGGTGGGCCGCACGATCTGCTCCACCACCTGAGTCGACTGCTGGATCTCGTAGGGCGAGGGAGTGGCGGACAGGAAGACGCACTGGTTCACCCGGGTGTAGAACTCGTCGAAGCGCAAGGGCCGGTTGTCGGCCGCGGAAGGCAACCGGAAGCCGTGCTCGATGAGGGTCTCCTTGCGGGAGTGGTCCCCCTCGTACTGCCCGTGCAGCTGCGGCACCGTCTGGTGCGACTCGTCGACGATGAGCAGGTAGTCGTCGGGGAAGAAGTCGAGGAGGGTGTGAGGCGGCTCCCCCGCCTGACGGCCGTCGATGTGGCGGCTGTAGTTCTCGATGCCCGAACAGACTCCGACCTCGGCCAGCATCTCCAGGTCGTAAGAAGTGCGCATGCGCAGACGTTGCGCCTCGAGCAGCTTTCCCTCCTTCTCGAACCGGGCCAGCTGCTCCTGCAGCTCCGCCTCGATCCCGGCGATGGCCTGACGCATGCGTTCGTCGCCGGCCACGTAATGGGTGGCCGGGAAGATCACCAGCTCGTCGAGCTCCCCGAGCTGCTCCCCGGTGAGCGTGTCCACTCTGGCGATCCGCTCGATGTCGTCGCCGAACAGCTCGATACGCACCGCGTTCTCCTCGTACGCGGGATGCACCTCGATGGTGTCGCCCCGGACCCGGAATTTGCCTCGGACCAGATTGGCGTCGTTGCGCTCGTAGTTCATCTCGACCAGACGGCGGAGGATGGCCCGCTGGTCCTGCTCGGTTCCCTGCTTAACGTGCAGGATCCGCTTGGAGTACTCCTCCGGCGAGCCCAGGCCGTAGATGCAGCTGACCGACGCCACCACGATGACGTCGCGCCGGGTGAGCAAGGCCGACGTGGCGGAGTGGCGCAGCCGGTCGATCTCATCGTTGATCGAGCTGTCCTTCTCGATGTAGGTATCGCTCGACGGTAAGTACGCCTCGGGCTGGTAGTAGTCGTAGTAGCTGACGAAGTACTCCACCCGGTTTGATGGGAAGAACTCCCGCATCTCGTTGGCCAGCTGGGCGGCCAGCGACTTGTTGGGCGCGATGATCAGGGTCGGCTTCTGGACCGCCTCCACGGTCCATGCCATGGTCGCGCTCTTCCCGCTACCCGTGATGCCGAGCAAGGTCTGGAAACGATCACCGCGCCGGAGGCCCTCCGACAGCTGGGCGATGGCCTTGGGCTGGTCCCCTGCGGGATCGAACTCCGAGACGACCTTGAGATCAGGCACGATTCCGATGGTACCGGGAGGCTGTGCCGTCCTCTGCCAGGGAGATGTGCCGGCCCCTGCCAGGGTGTAACAGCCTGACCGGCTACTCCTCCACTGAACCCGACCGAGGCGAAGCCGTGGCGGCCCGCTCCGTTAGCCATCCCCACGCCCGGTCCACCTCTGCCACGAGGTGCGCATGGTCACCCGAGTTGTCGATCACGAGATCTGCGATGGACCTGCGCTCGACCCGGCCGATCTGCGCCGCGATCCGGGCCCGGGCGTCCTCCTCGCTGAACCCACGCTGGCTCACCAGGCGACCCACCGCCACATCCTCGGGCGTGTCGACCACCACGATGGCCGAGAACCGGAACTTGTCCCTGGTCGCGATGTCCAGCAAAGGGATGTCGACTATCACGATCTCCGCCGACTTCGCCGCCTCTTCGACCCGCTGGGCCATGACCCGACGGATGACCGGATGGGTGAGCTTGTTCAAGGTGACGAGCGCCTCGTGGTCGCTGAAGACGACCGCCGCCAGGGCCGGCCGGTCGATGCGCCCGTCGGACCCTACGATGCCCGGGCCGAACCGCTCGACCACCGCGCCGTAAGCCAGCCCTCCCGGCTCCATGACATCACGGGACACACCGTCGGCGTCGATCACGGCTGCGCCGCGCGCCGCCAGCGCGGCCGCGACCGTCGACTTACCCGACCCGATTCCACCGGTGAGCCCGACCAGGATCATGGGGCGGGAGGCTAATGGCACACGGGGCTGGTCACACAAGGATCAGGGCGGGGTGTCTAGTCATCCTCCGGTTGAAGATGGTTCCTCCGGATCATTGAATTCGACCCATCCGGGGGGTTGGCTGCTTAGTGCCTCGCCTGACCTACCTGGGTGGCCGAAGGTCGATACTGCAGGAACGCCAAAGCCCAAAGATCATCGAAGCCGTCCAAGTAGATTTGGCTCGGGGCGCTAAACAGGCGGGCGGCCACTATGAGGCGCGCCGCCTGCGGACCAGAGGGGTGAAGCCGTTGTCCGATTCGCTGGACGAGCAGCGCCACAAGCTGCTGAACCTGCTGTTTGGAAGTGATGTGCCCGAGGTCCTCGAGGGACAGCTGCTGCGCACGGCGGACGTGGCCATGTTGTTCGAGGTCTCGGAGAGGACTGTGTCCGAATGGGCCAAAAAGGGACAGATCCCATCGGTCCGGACTCCGGGTGGGCACCGCCGCTACCCGGCCGAGGGGATCAAGTGGCTGCTCGAGGAGAGCCGGGAGAGCGGGGGCGATCATCCCCCTCGCAGCTCACCCCTCCCCGCCGAGAAGCCGGCCAAGCCGGCCAAGTCGGCCAAGTCGGGGAACTGATCCCACCGGACCTGGCTCTCAACCGAGAGCCAGGTCCAAGGTCATGGTCGGCAGTCCATGGGCCTCGCCGACCGGTGCGAAGGTGATGTGCCCGTCATGGGTGTTCAGCCCGCAGGCGAGAGCCGGGTCGGCCCGGAGCGCCTCGCGCCAGCCCCGCTCGGCGATCTCCAGGGCGTACGGGAGGGTCACGTTGGTCAAGGCGTAGGTCGAGGTATGGGGGACCGCCCCCGGCATGTTGGCCACGCAGTAGAAGACCGATTCGTGCACGTTGTACACCGGGTCTGAGTGGGTCGTGGGATGGGAGGACTCGAAGCATCCGCCTTGGTCTATGGCGATGTCCACCAGCACCGAGCCTGGCTTCATCCGGGCCACCAGAGAGTCGGGAACGAGAACGGGGGCCTTGGCCCCGGGAACGAGAACCGCCCCGATGACGAGGTCGGCGTCGATCACGGCCCGCTCGATCTCGTAGGCGTTGGAGGCAACCGTCTGGCAGTGGCCCTGGTAGATGCGGTCGGCCTCTCTCAACTTGGAGATGTTCTTGTCGAGGAGCAGCACCTCGGCCTGCATCCCGAGCGAGATGGCGGCCGCGTTCATGCCCGAGACGCCGGCCCCGATCACAACCACCTTGGCCGCGTAGACCCCAGACACCCCGCCCATCAGCACACCGCGGCCCCCGCCGTCACGCTGGAGATGGTGGGCTCCGGCCTGGGGAGCCATCCGACCGGCTACCTCGGACATGGGGGCGAGCAAGGGTAGAGACCCGTCCGCCAACTGCACGGTCTCGTAGGCGATGGCGGTGGTGCGCGCCGCGAGCAGGGCCTCGGTGCATTCGCGGGAGGCAGCCAGGTGGAGGTAGGTGAAAAGGATCAAGTCCTTGCGCAGCCGGTGGTACTCCTCCAGGACCGGCTCCTTGACCTTGAGGACCAGGTCGGCCTCACCCCAGACCTCGTCGGCTGTGGCGACCAGCACAGCCCCGGCGGCTTCGAAGTCGGCGTCGGGAATGGACGATCCGATGCCCGCGCCGACCTGGACGAGCACCCGGTGACCATGCCTCACCAGCTCATGGACACCGGCGGGGGTGCACGCCACCCGGTACTCCTGGTTTTTGACCTCGGTCGGCACCCCGACTCTCATTCGAACCTGCTCATCACGTGCTTGATGCGGGTGTAATCCTCCAGACCGTACATGGACAGGTCCTTGCCATAGCCAGAATGCTTGAAGCCGCCGTGGGGCATCTCGGCGACCAGAGGAATGTGGGTGTTTATCCAGACGCAGCCGAAGTCCAAGCGGCGCGACACCCGGAGGGCCCGGCTGTGATCCGAGGTCCACACGCTCGACGCCAGGCCGTACTCGACTCCGTTGGCCCAAGCGATCGCCTGTTCCTCGTCGGTGAAGCGCTGCACGGTGATGACGGGCCCGAAGATCTCGGTCTGGGCCATCTCGTCGCCTGCTTCGACGCCCGCCACGACCGTCGGGGGGTAGAAGAAGCCGGGGCCACCGGGGGTCTGCCCACCGACCACCACAGTGGAGTGCGACGGTGCCCGGGAGACCATCCCTATCACTCGCTCCAGCTGGTCGGGATTGTTCAGCGGGCCGAAGGCCACGTCGGGGTGGTCCAGCCCGCCGAACGTGGTCTGGCGGGCCTGCTCGGCCAGGGCGTCAACCATGTCACCGTAAGTGCCAGAGGAGGCGAGCACCCGGGTGGCGGCGGTGCAATCCTGGCCGGCGTTGAAGTAGCCGGCGACCGCGATGGCCTCGGCGGCTTTCCCGATGTCGACGTCGTCGAAGACCAGTACGGGGGCTTTGCCGCCCAGCTCGAGGTGGACCCGCTTCAAGTCGTTGGCGGCCGCGGTGGCGACCTGCCGGCCGGCCCGGACCGACCCGGTTATGGCGACGAGCTGGGGAATCGGATGGGAGACCAGGGCCCGCCCGGTCTCGCGATCACCGCAGATCACGTTCAGGACCCCAGGTGGGAAGATCTCCGCGGCCACCTCGGCCAGCATGATGGAGGTGACAGGGGTGGTGTCAGAAGGCTTGAGGACCACAGTGTTGCCCGCCGCGAGCGCAGGCGCCGTCTTCCAGACCGCCATCATCATCGGGTAGTTCCAAGGGGTCACCTGGGCGACGACCCCGATGGGCTCCCGGCGGATCCACGAGGTGTGCCCAGCCATGTACTCCCCCGCGGAACGGCCTTCGAGCACCCGGGCCGCGCCGGCGAAGAAGCGGATCTGGTCGAGCATAGGCGGGATCTCCTCTGAGCGGGTCAACGCCAGGGGCTTGCCCGTGTTGCGCCCCTCGGCGGCGACGAACCCTTCCGCTCTCGCCTCGATGGCGTCGGCCAACTGCAACAGCATGGTGCTGCGCTCCGACGGGGTGGTGTCCCGCCACTGCTCGAACGCGGCCGCCGCGGCCCGGCAGGCCACGTCGACGTCGTGGGGACGGGACAACGGGGCCGTCGCGTACGCCTCCCCGGTGCTCGGGTCCACCACCTCCGTCCTACGCCCGTCTCGAGCCTCCGCTCGTCTCCCGTTCACAAAATTGCTCAGGATCCCAGTCATGGCCCTCTCCCCTCCTGGTCGCCACGGGGGACGTGCCCATCATCGCAGATGGACCAGCCTTTGCCAAGGAATCCTTTGTAATTTACCCCCTGTAACCTTAGAATCAGTCGCTGTGGGTGGATATGACGACGATATCCTGGGAAACACGACGCTGATCGACGACCCCGGCAGCGGTCTGGACGCAGTGAGCAAGCGGATCATCGAGCAGCTCCAGCAGGACGGGCGCCGCTCCTATGCGGCCATCGCCCGAGCCGTGGGCCTGTCGGAGGCGGCGACCCGCCAGAGGGTTCAGCGGCTGATCGACGAGCGCGTCGTCCAGATCGCCGCGGTGACCGATGCCGCGGCCATCGGCTTCCACCGCATGGCCCTGCTCGGCATCAAAGTGGAGGGGGACATCCGACGAGTGGCCGAAGAGCTGACCGCCCTTCCCGAAGCGGAGTACGTCGTCATCTGCGCCGGGCAGTTCGACGTGCTGGTGGAGCTCCTCTGCGTGGACGACGAGCATCTGCTGCAGGTCATCGACGAGTCGGTTCGAACCATCGCCGGCGTGACCAGCACCGAGACGTTCGTGTACCTGAAAGTGGCCAAGGAGACCTACCAGTGGGGGACGAGATGACCTACGACCACCAACAACTGCAGGATGCGGCCAAGCGCCACCTCTGGATGCATTTCACCCGTATGGGCGCCTACGCCTCGCACGAGATCCCCGTGATGGTCCGGGGCGACGGACCGTGGGTGTGGGACAGCAAGGGGCGCCGCTATCTGGACGGGCTGTCCGGGCTGTTCGTCGTCCAAGCCGGCCACGGCCGGAGAGAGCTGGCCGAGGCGGCCAGCCGGCAGGCTGGGGAGCTGGCCTACTTCCCCATCTGGAGCTACGCCCATCCGAACGCCATCGAGCTGTCGGAGAGGCTGGCCGGACTGGCGCCGGGGGACTTGAACCGGGTGTTCTTCACGACGGGCGGGGGCGAGGCGGTGGAGACGGCGTGGAAGCTGGCCCGCCAGTACTTCCGGGCCACCGGGCAGCCCGGCCGATACAAGGTCCTGTCCCGGGAGATCGCCTACCACGGCACCACCATGGGGGCGCTGTCGATCACCGGCCTGCCCTCCATCAAAGAGCCGTTCGAGCCGCTCGTGCCGGGGTCGGTGCGGGTAGCCAACACCAACTTCTATCGGGCACCCGAGCACGGGGACGACCCGGTGGCCTTCGGGCTGTGGGCCGCCCGGGACATCGAGCGGCGGATCCAGATGGAAGGGCCTGACACAGTGGCTGCGGTGTTCCTCGAACCGGTGCAGAACGCCGGGGGTTGCTTCCCGCCCCCTCCCGGGTACTTCGCCGAGGTGCGCCGCATATGCGACCGCTACGGCGTGCTGCTGGTCTCAGACGAGGTGATCTGCGCCTTCGGCCGCTTGGGGACGTGGTTCGGCGCCACCAGATACGGCTACCAGCCCGACATGATCACCTGCGCCAAGGGCATGACGAGCGGCTACTCCCCTCTCGGCGCGCTGCTCGTGGACGACCGGCTCATGGAGCCGTTCCTCGACGGAACGGCCACCTTCGCCCACGGTTTCACCTTCGGCGGCCATCCCGTCTCCAGCGCGGTGGCCCTGGCCAACCTCGACCTGTTCGAGAACGAGGACCTGGTGGGAGGAGTGGCCTCCCGGTCGGGGGCGTTTCGGGCCGTGCTGGAAGGATTGCGGGACCTCCCCATCGTCGGCGACGTGCGCGGCGACGGCTTCTTCTACGGGATAGAGCTGGTGAAGGACCGGGCCACCCGGGCGTCGTTCGACCACGAGGAGTCCGAGCGCCTGCTGCGGGGTTTCCTCTCGGGTGCCTTGTTCGACGCCGGCCTGGTGTGCCGAGCCGACGATCGCGGCGATCCGGTCATCCAGTTGGCTCCACCTTTGATCTGCGAGCAGGAGCACTTCGATCTCATCGGCGAGGTGCTGCGCTCGGTCCTGACCGAGGCCGTCAGGCGCATCTGAGAAAGCTGTCGCTGTCTCGGGCCTGAGCGGACCCGGCAGATCAGGACTCGGGCTCTTCGGTCCCCTCCTCTGAGGGCGCCTCGCCACCGACCGACCCGCCGCCTTCGAGGTACTCGGCCCACGCCGCCTGAGCTTCGGACTCCGGTTCGAAGTCGGTGAAGCCGGCTGCTCCGATGTAGTTCCCCTGCTCGTCGTAGGCGTGCTCGCCGAATGCATCGCGGTACTCGGCCGCCACCTCGCCGCCCTCGGCCGCCTGCTTGATCGACAGGCTGATGCGCCTGCGCTGCAGGTCGATCTCGATGATCTTCACCCACAGCTCCTCGCTCGGGCTCACAACCTGCTCGGGCAGGTCCACGTGGTGGTTGGCCATCTCGGAGATGTGGACCAGGCCCTCGATGCCGTCGCCCACCTGAACGAACGCCCCGAACGGCACCAGCTTCGTCACCCGGCCGTACAC
>JAFAWZ010000299.1 GCA_019241495.1 Acidimicrobiales bacterium
GGTCGAAATCGGCCCCGGCCGCCACGCGCATGGTCCCGTGGCCGTCCAGGCGGACCCCCGCCCCGATCGGCGGCCGTTTCGGGCCGAGCCGGACGACGTCCTCCCGGCTGTAGAGGACCCGAACCGGCCGGCCGTACCGGTCGGCCAGCCGGCGGGCCACGGCCGGAGCGAGCGAGTCGAGCTTGGCGCCGAACGCCCCGCCGTTGGCCACCGGCGAAGCCGGCTCTCCTCCAGGCTCGCACCAAGACGAGTCGGGTTCGAGATACGCCGGTTCCACCCATGTGGTCTGCAGGGTCAGGTCCCACTCCCCAGGCGGGATCTCAACGGGGTACGCGAGGCGATGGCCGCTGCGCCGGCCTTGGACCTTTCCAGCCGCGGCCCGGGCTTCCGACAGGGTCTCGCCCACCGCCCATCCCCCGCCCCCATCGGGCACCGCCACCAGGCAATGAGCCGGGGCTGTGTCGTCGGCGAATGCACCCCGGCCGAGCACGACCCGGGCGCCCACCTGCTGAGCCACGCCGCCTTCGAGGAGCGCTCGCTGCCGGGCGGCCGCCTCGCTGGCACTTCTTCTGGGGCGGGGCGGCGCCGAGGTGGCGGCGTCGACGATCGACCGCCAACCGGTGCAACGGCAGAGGTGGGCCAGCAGGGACTTCTCGACCTGGACCGCGGTCGCTTCGGCGGGGAGGGTCGCCAGGCGGCACAGGATGCCGGGCGTGCAGAATCCGCACTGCGAGGCGCCGTGGGCGACGAATGACTCCACCAGACGTTCTCTGGTAGCAGGGTCCAGCCCGTCTACGGTCCGCACGTCGCGTCCCTCGGCACGACGCAAGGGGGTGACGCAGGCCACCCGGGCGGTGCCGTCGATGAGCACCGTGCAGCAGCCGCACTGCCCCTGAGGGCTGCAGCCGTCCTTGACCGCGATGACACCCAGATCCTCTCGGAGAGCCTCCAGGAGGGTCACGTCCCCCCGGGCGACCTCCACCGGCCGACCGTCGAGGGTGAAGGCGACGGTCAGATCAGCTGAAGGAGTTGCCGCAACCGCAGGTCCGGCTGGCGTTCGGGTTGTTGATGCTGAACCCAGCGCCCTGCAATCCGTCCTTGAAGTCGAGGGTAGAGCCCTGCAACAGGCTGGCGCTGGTGGGATCGACCACGACCCGCACCGTGCCGAAGCTCGACGTCACGTCGTCGTCGGCCACGTCGGAATCGAAGAACATCTCGTAGCTGAACCCTGAGCATCCGCCGGGGCGCACCGCGACCCGTAGGGCCAGCTCCGGGTTGCCCTCTTGCTCGAGCAGCTCCGCGACCTTGACGGCGGCGGTATCAGTGAGAGAGATAGCGGGGGTGATGTCGGTGGTGCTCACCGGGATCCTCCTGAAAGACTCGACCTGAAAAAGTCCGGTTGCCCAATGCTACCGCCGTTCCGTCGCTGATGGGTCCTCAACCGGGGAAGAGACCGGCGCCCGTACACTGGGCGCCGTGGTCGAAGAAGCCGCGATCAGGGGTGCCATGCTCGGTGTGATCGACCCCGAGCTGGGCGACAACCTGGTCGACCTCGGCATGTACCAAGGGGCCGATATCGGCATAGGCGGAGAAGTGAGCGTCAAGATCGCGCTGACCACCGCCGGGTGCCCCTTGAGAGCTCAGATCCAGCGGGATGTCGAGCAGCGGATCGGATCGCTCCCCGGGGTGGCCAAGGTAAAGGTGCGCACCTCCGAGATGACTGCCGACCAGAAGCAGAGCCTCATGGCCCGCGCCCGGCAGAAGGCCCGGGAGAACCCGGTCGCGACCGACATCCCGGCTCGCACCAGGGTCCTCGCCGTCTCCTCGGGCAAAGGCGGCGTCGGCAAGTCGTCGGTCACCGTGAACCTGGCCGCCGCCCTCGCCGCTCGCGGCCTTACGGTGGGCCTCCTCGACGCCGACATCGCCGGGTTCTCGGTGCCCCGGATGCTCGGCATGGAAGGCTCTCTCGCGACCAGCCGGGCCGAGCCGGACCGGCCCCTCAAGATCCAACCGATGACCAAGACAGTGGGCCGAGGCGCCGTAAAAGTCGTGTCGATGGGCTTTTTGTCTCGCGAGGACGAGGCGATCATGTGGCGTGGCTTGATCCTGAACCGGGGGGTGCAGCACTTCTTGGAGGATGTAGCCTGGGGTGACCTGGACTACCTGCTGGTCGACATGCCCCCCGGCACCGGCGACGTGCAGATGGGCCTGGCCCGCATGCTCCCGCGCGCCGAGACGCTCATCGTCACCACCCCGGCTCTGGCGGCCCAGAAAGTCGCGGCCCGGGCGGCTGACATGGCCCGCAAGGGCTATCTGCGGGTGGCTGGGGTGATCGAGAACATGAGCGGCTTCGTCTGCGATCACGGGCGGCGCTACGACCTGTTCGGCTCTGGGGGAGGTGAACGCTTGGCGGCCGAGATCGGCGCGCCGCTTCTGGCCACCATCCCGATCGAGCCGGAGGTGTCGGCCGGCGGCGACGCAGGCACGCCGGCGGCCATGGCAGGGGGTGAAGCGGCCAAAGCGTTCGAGCAGCTGGCCGACGCGGTTCTCGACGTGGCCCCACTGGTGGAGATGCGCGACTGCACGGCCCGGGTGCTCGACGCGGTCCGCCACCAGCTCGGCGAGGCGCCCGACCCGTCCTGAGTCTCGAGGGAGGGCGGGGGTACCCTGGGAGCGAATGACCCAGACCACCGGCGGCCCGACCGACCACTCCACTCGGGCCGCTCTCGACTCACTGGGGGGCAGCACCCGTCCCACTCCGTCACCGCTGCCCACCACCCGGAGGGGGATGCTCCGCTACCGGGTGCTGCCTAGGAGCGTGCTGGGGATCTCGATGCTTGTGTTGGCGTTCGCCATCGGAGCGGGGTTCTCCGGCGTGGTCCTCTACTCCTACTACCAGTACAAACAGAACCAGGCTGACACCAAGATCAACGCTCTGGTCAACGGGTACAAGAGCCAGTTCGCCAAGGCCCAGGCCGACTTGAACGCGGCGGTGGCCGGGGCCAAGACGAACATCTCTGACCAGGTGAAGGCGGCCCAGCAACTGCAAGCCGGGCCGGCCCAGCTCGCCACCCTCGTCAAGCAGATGGCCCCGTCGGTGTTCTTCGTGCACACCCAGGACGCCAACGGGCAGCCGTCGGTCGGCGCCGCCTTCGTGGTCTCCTCCAACGGGTCCGACTCGCTTCTGATCACCTCGTATACCACCGTGGCGGCCGCCACCCGCTCCCCCGGCCCGAACGTCTACGTGCGCCAGGGCAACACCGACACCCAGGTCACGGTCCGGTCGTGGGACCCGCCCTACGACCTGGCCCTGCTCATCCTCCCCAAGGGGGGCCTGCCCGCCCTGACTGCCGCTCCCACCAACCCGGCCCCCCAGCCGGGAGACCGGCTCTTCGCGGTATCGGGGCTGGGCAGCGCGGGTGCCTCCCTGGCCCAAGGAACTGTCGTGGACGTCTCAGGCAATGGGCTGGCCCTCGACGACGCCGTAAGCCCTGCGTTCCAGGGCGGCCCGGTGGTCAACCAGGCCGGTCAGGTCGTCGGAGTGGCGTCGCGCAGCTATGCCCCCCTCGGCTTCCCCAACGACGGGATCTGGTACTCACCCTACGTGCAAGCGGCCTGCAACAAGGTGCTGACCTGCCCCGGGGGAACGCTCGTCGGGAGCCATTAGATCGGTCCGCGTAGGTCGCATGTCGCGGTAGCCTTCGACCAGGGAGGGCGTATGGGTGTGGCAGAGATAATCGGCTTTGCAGTGTGTTGGCTGGTAGTAGCGACACTCATGCTGTGGGGCGTGTTCACCGAGCACAAGCGCGGGGGCAGCGTTCCCGACTCCGATGAATGGCACCCGAGCCGCCTGACCCGAGTGGCCCATACCGACTGGATCGTGGTGGAGACCACGGAGGGCAACACTCCGGAGGTGGCCGAGCAGGCCCGGCTCATAGCCGCCGCGCTCCTCGCCTCGCGGGGCATCGACATCGAATCGGTTCCCCCGGCCGACATCCGCACCGAGGTGACCAGCACGGGCGACGGGGTCAGCACGACGCGGGTGCTGGTACGGGCCGGGGCCATGCACGCCAGCCGGCGCCACCACTGATCTGTGAGCTAGCCCGGGCCGGTCGTGGAGGTGGTCGACGACGGCAAGGTCGTGGTGGTCGGCGGGGGAGCCGTGATGGTCGGCGGGGGAGCCGTGATGGGCGGCGGAGCTATCGGCGGGGCAGGCGGGATGGAATAAGGCCCTCCGATCGGCGTCGGCTCGACATAGCCGGGGGGGCCGGGTTGGAGGGGCGGAACCGTGGTGGTGGCGTGAGCGGCCTGTTGTAGGGCGGCCGCCACCTGGGGAGGCACGATCGGGGCGGGCTCGGTGAAGGGCGTGGCCGCCACGTTGGCCAAGGCGGCGGACATGAACTCCTTCCACGTGATGGCAGGCCAGGTGCCTCCGTACACCTGAGTAACCGTGGCGGAGCCGCCACCGAGGTAGTGGCCCGTCACCGATCCGAGGGACTTGGCGTCGCTGTCGACACGGCCCATCCACACCGCCGTCGACAGCGTCGGGGTGTAGCCCACGAACCAGGCGTCTGTGGTGTTGGTCGTGGTGCCCGTCTTGCCGGCGGCCGGCCGGCCCAGCTGGGCGGCCGTGCCGGTGCCGTAATTGATGACGTCTTGGAGGGTGCTGGTCACGTTGTCGGCCACGTTGGCGGACAACACGGACTGGGTCTTGGGCAGCGGGTTGATGTTGTTCAGGAGCACCTTCCCTTGGGCGCTCACCACCTCAAGCACCGGCGTCGGCTCGGCCCGCTGGCCGTGATCGGCGAACACCCCGTAAGCGGAGGCCATGTCGAGAGGTGACACCCCGAGCTCACCCAGGGCGTAGCTCTGGCAGTAGTAGAAGGGCGGCGTCGAGTAGTAAGCGGTCTCGACGCCGAGCTTGCGAGCCGTGTCGGCCACGTTCGGGCAGCCCACCTGGGCCGCCACCTGGGCGTAGACCGTGTTGGTCGATTGGGCCGTGGCCTCGGCCAGCGTCTCGGAGCCGGCCCCACCGAGATCCCCCTCGTCGTTGTGGATCTGGCAGGTGCTGGGATCCTGGTCGCGGGCCGCCACGCATCCCGGTATCTGGTACACGTACGGCGACTGGTAGACCGTCGAAGGGGGAATGCCTTGTGAGTAGGCGGTCGCCAGCGTGAACGGCTTCCACGATGAGCCGGGCTGGCGGCCCCCACCGCCGCCCCCGATCATCCCGTCGTTCCAGCAAGTGGCGCCCACCGCTACCTTGGCCGTAGGACCGGGTTGAGAGGGACAGCCCCCGAGCGCCAGGTTCACCTGCTGGCCCGGCCCGCTACCGCCGTAGCCGCGCCCTCCGACGAGAGCGATGACAAAGCCGGTCTGGGGCTCGACCGCGGCCAGCGCCATGTCCGTGGGGTAAGAGGAGCCGTTGAGGGTGGCGTTGACCGCGGCGTAGGCGTCGTTCTGAACGGTCGGATCCAAGGTGGTCTGGACACGGAGGCCGCCGCCGTAGACCTCCGACGCCGGATAGCGCTGGAGCAACCACTGGGTGACGTAGTCGACGAAGTCGGGGAACTGGGTCGGCGCGACCTGCTGTGGATAGATGACGGTGGCGTTGGGCGGGGCACCCGGCGTGCCGGCCAGGACGAGCTTCTCGGCCAAGGCCGCCTGGTATTGGGCGGTGGTGAGGTAGCCGTACTGGAGCATCTTCGCCAACACGATCTGGCGGGCGTTCTCGGCCGCACCCAGGTGCTCAAGTGGGGCGCGCGAGCTCGGCGCGGGGATCAGGCCAGCCAGCGTGGCGGCCTGGGAGGCGTTGAGCTGGCTCACCGGGAGATGGAAGTAGGTCTGGGCCGCGGCTCCCACCCCGTAGTTGCCATCGCCCAGGTAGATGGTCGTCAAATAGCGGTAGAGGATCTCGTCCTTGCTCGCTTCCCGGGCGAGCTGGCTGGCCAGGATGGCCTCTTTGACCTTGCGGACGAGGGTGCGCTGGGCGTTGGTGTAGGCGAGCTTGACGTACTGCTGAGTGATGGTCGAGCCGCCCTGCACCGGTGCCCGGTTGCGGATATCGGAGTAGAGCGCCCGCAACGTGCCGCGGAGGTCGATGCCGCTCTCGTGGTAGTAGTTGTGGTCCTCGTCGGAGATGACCGCCTCCTTCAGGACCTGGGGAACGTCCGACTCGGTCACCGGGATGTTCCGGTCGAACTGCTGGAGGGAGGCGATCTGGTGGCCGTTACGGTCGTAGATGGTGGTCGGGAGGATCGTCGGGTTCGGCTTGGGCAGCGGGATGGTGGCCGGCAAGGGGAGGAATATCAGACCGGCCAGCACGGTGGCACCGAACGTGACGGGCGCACCGACCAAGGTGACCACCGCGAGCACCGCGGAGCCGAACAACTTCTTCAGGATCCGCCAGAGAAGACTCATCGCTGGCCATAGCTTCGCGCGGCCTCACCCGGGGGCTTGGGGCAGGCCGGCGAGGCGGGGACCTTTTGACCTAGTCCTCGATATCCACCATGATGTCGTCGCCGACCACCCGCACCTCGTAGGTGCGCAGGCCGGGCCGGCGGCCGAAGACGGTGAGGTGCTCCCCGGAACGCAGGTCGTAGCGCCAACCGTGCCACGGGCAGGTCACACAGCCGTCCTTCACCGTCCCATCGTCGATGGGGTTGCCGACGTGCAAGCAGGTGTTCTGCACGGCTCTCACCGTCCCGTCCACGTCGAATAGGGCCAAATAGTGACCTCTCACCCGCACGGGCCAACCTCGCCCAATCGGGATGTCCCGGCGCTTGCAGACGGTGACCCAACTCACTTTCGACGGTTAGGCTCACGCGGGGGCGGCGTGCCGCCGGTCTGCCGGGCCCTGCTTCCGCATCGAGGGCAGGTTACTGCGGCAATCAGCTCCGACCGCAGATCATGGTGCGTGGGTAAAATTAGGGCCCGCTTCCGAACGGTTTGGGGCGGCCAACCCAAATTTGCCCTTGGTATAGACGTCATTTCGGCCTTCGGCCGCCCAAATTGTTCTCTGGCGGGCCCTTAGTGGGGGCTCAAGGCTCGACGCTCCACCTCGTTCAGGCCACCCCAGATGCCGTGGGGCTCGCGTATCCGCAGGGCGTACTCGAGGCAGGGCCGCCTGACCGGGCAACGGGCGCAAATGGCCTTCGCCCGAGCCTCACGTGCCTCTTTGTCGTCCTTGCGCTCGAAGTGGGACGGCGGGAAGAACAACGAGGTATGCGGACCTCGACACGCTGCCTTTACTTGCCATAACTCCTCAGTGTGAAGAAGGCTCACCGCACATCCCCCCTTGACTTCAAGTGCAACGTAGTCCCGCCTGAATCTCCCGACAAGGGGCAATATTCCTCACCGACCCTCCTGACCTGCCCTTTCCTGTTTCGACCAGCACTCGAGGGTTGGGTTAATCTGCACGGGCGAGCGAGCGGGCTGTGACCGGGAGGGCCGTGGATCCCAAAGCTTTCCGCCCGCCGGCTCGGGTGGTGATCGTCGCCGGAAAGGGTGGGGTGGGGAAAACGACGGTGAGCGCGGCTTTGGCCCGGGGGGCGGCTGCGGCGGGGCTGCGAACATTGATCGTGGAGGTCGAAGGCGACAGTGGGCTGCCGGCCCTGTTCGGGCGCGAGTCGGCGCTCGGGTACGAGGAGTCGGTCCTCACCCCGGCCGGTGGTAGCGGTCCCGGTTCGGCCGAGATCCGGGCCCGGGCTCTGACCCCCGACGATGTGTTGGTCGAGTACCTCGAGGACCGGGGCATGAAGCGGGTGAGCCGGCGCCTGGCTCAGACCGGGACCCTCGAGGTCATCGCCACCGCGGTGCCGGGGATCAAGGACATCCTCGTCCTGGGCAAGGTGAAGCAGGTGGAGCGACGCATGGCGGCCGGGGATCCGGGCGCGCCCGACTGCATCGTCGTCGACGCCCCAGCGGCCGGCCACGCGGTCACCTTCCTTTCGTCGGCTCACGGGCTGCTGGACGCGGCCCCGGCCGGCCCGGTGAGGGGGCAGGCGGCTGAGGTGGTGGAGTTGTTGTCAGATCCGGCGCGCTGCCAGGTCCTGCTCGTGACCATTCCCGAGGAGACCCCGGTCAACGAGGCGGCCGCCACAGCGTTCCGCCTCGAAGATCGGGCCGGAGTGAAGCTGACGCCGATCGTCGTCAATGGGATGTGGCCGGTGCTGGATCTGCCGGCCTCCCCGCCTGGCGGAATGGCCCTGGCCCCCTCGGCCGCGTCGGCGGTGACGGCCACGGCCACCTTCCGGCGAAGCCGCCAGGAGCAGCAGGCGGAGCAGGTGGACCGCCTAGGCCGCCTGTTGCCGCTGGAGCAGATCCACCTCCCCTTTCTCTTCACCACCGAGCTGGGACCCGATGAGTTGGGGGCCCTCGCGTCGGCACTGGCCAGCCAACTGGGACAGGTGTGGCGACCGGCGGGCCGGTAGCGGGCTCGCCGCGGTCCGCGTCGTTGACCGAGGTGGTCGCTCGGAGCCAGGTGGTGATCTGCGCCGGCCCGGGGGGTGCGGGGAAGACGACCTGCGCGGCGGCGATCGCCCTGGAGGGGGCTCGGCAGGGCCGGCGGGTCTGCGTAGTGACCATCGACCCGGCGAAACGGCTCGCCGACGCCCTGGGTCTGGAGTCGCTGACGAACGATGCCCGTCCGGTCGCCGTGCCGGGCCTGGGATCGGAGTCGGGATCGGGGTCGGGGTGGAGGTCGGGGTCGGGCCAGTTGTGGGCGCTCATGTTGGACACCAAGTCCACGTTCGACGAGGTGGTGAGAGCCAACGCCCTTTCTCCCGATCAAGCGCAGGCCATCTTGGACAACAAGCTCTATCGGAACATCTCGAGCGCCCTCGGCGGCACGCAGGAGTACATGGCCATGGAGAAGCTGTACGCCCTCCACTCATCCGGGCAGTTCGACCTTCTGGTCGTCGACACCCCACCCAGCCGGCACGCCCTCGACTTCCTCGACGCCCCATCGAGGCTTCTGCGGTTCTTGAACAACCGGATCTTCCTCCTGCTCATGGCCCCGACCCGGGCCAGCCTGCGGGCCATCGGGATGGCCACTCAGGTCTTCGTACGCACCCTGTCCAAGGTGGTCGGCGGCGCGGTGGTGTCGGACACGATCGACTTCTTCGCCACCTTCGAAGGCATGGAGCAAGGGTTCCGCGATCGGGCGGCCGCGGTGGATCGGCTACTGGTCGATCCGGCCACGGCCTTCGTACTGGTGGCCGCTCCTCGGCGCGAGGCCGTGGCCGAGGCGGTCTATTTCGCCGACCGCCTGCACGCCTCGGGAGGAAGGGTCCGAGCCCTGGTCGCCAATCGGATGTTCCCGTCCTTCGGGCCGGTGCCGGCGCCTCTGGCCGCGGCGAGCGCGGCGCCGAACGCTGCGGCCACCGTCATGGCCTTGGCTCATAACATGGCCGACTTCGACCGGGTGGCGAGCCGGGAGGAGGCGTGTCTCACCGAGCTGGTGGACCGGCTGGCCGATGCACCGGTGGTACGCGTGCCGTTTCTGGCGACCGATGTGCACGATATAACCGGGTTGGAGCAGATCGGGCAGTGGCTGTTCGGGCGCGACGTAGTCGGGCCGTAGCAGCCCCGGCTGGCTTGCCTCCGGGTCGGCCTGTACCTGGCGCTCGAGTCGCCGGTTGGGGCGGGTCTTGGGGTCGGCCGGGCTTTCTGCGGGCGCTGGTTGCCATTTCCTGGCGTTGAGCGTCCACAAATCCCGCTGGTCGACACACAAAACCCGACAAAATAGCATGTATGCTATCGAAATACTATTCGCCAGCGGCTAGATCCTTGTCATTGGCACCGTGATTCCCGCCGTCCGTATCGTCGTCCTTGGTCAGGGCCGCCATGGCCTCTTCGACCGTCTCGGTAACGCTGACAATCCGGTCGAACCCCGTTGTTCGGAGAAGGCGGACCAGGGTAGGGCGGTCGCACGCCACCGCCACGTCACCGCCCAGCTCGCGGGTCCGGCGGATCCCCCCGATCAAGGCGCCAAGGCCGGCGCTGTCAACGAAGGGAATGCCCGACATGTCGATCACCAACCGCTTGCTGGAGGCAAGCTCGGCCAGGGACTGCCGGAATTGGCTGACGGTGAATGCATCCAACTCCCCTACCGGCCGGCAGATGACGAAGCCTTCAACCGTCTCGTCTTGATGGATGTTGAGCAACCAGCCTCCTCGCCGCCGCGTTGCGGACCCTTCAGGATGGTACCCATACACGCGCAGGGGGTACCCTGCAGCCGTGCCGGACATCGTCATCGTCGCCGACTCGGTCGGCCTGTTCGACGAGGTCGGCTCCGTGCTCGAAGAGCCGGGAACCAGCGTGCGCTGGGTGCACCGGGGCGAGGATGTGCGGGAGGAGATCAACACCAGGCCGGCTGATCTGGTCATCACCGACATGCAGGTCGGGACCATGGGCGGGGTCGCTATCGCCCTCGACCTGCGCCTAGAAGCCGATGCCGGCCGGCTCGAGCCCTGCCCGGTGCTCATCCTCCTCGACCGGCGACCAGATGTGTTCCTCGCCCGGCGGAGCGGGGCGCAGGGATGGGTCGTCAAGCCACTCGACCCGATTCGCCTACGGACCGCGGTTGCCGCTCTGCTGAGCGGCGGCACCTGGCACGATGCCAGCTTTGCGCCCCAACCGCTGGCTGTGCCCGTCAACTAGACTTTCCCGGGCCGGGAAGTAGCGCAGCTTGGTTAGCGCGCAGCGTTCGGGACGCTGAGGCCGCGGGTTCGAATCCCGCCTTCCCGACCAAGGAAACCGCTGGTCAGGCCCCAACCTTGAAGACGGCCGCGACCGGATCCTGCCGGGTCCGTCGACGATTTCGGTCAAGCCAGGGGTGGATCCGTCCGAGGTGAGTAGCGTGATCGGAAGCGCCGCGCGCCCTGCTGCGCCCGACTCGGATACCCCGGGATCCGGCAAAACCGACCTTTGCACGGAGAGCGTCCCGGCTCCTGATACCGCGGTAGGGCGAGTCGACCCCGGTGGCTCGGCGATAAACGCCGACGAGCTCCGAGCTACGAAGCGCCGTCATGCCAGCGGTTGGCTGGGTCGCTATATCGGACTGGTAATCGCGGGCATCGCCATCAGTGGAGCGCTCGTGCTGTGGTTCGTGGCGTCGGCACGCTCCCCCTCTGGGAGACAGTCCCTGAGGTCGCGGGCGGTGTTCGCCGGGTGGCACGTCATCTATGACAACCGGGTACCCGCCCTGACCGTGGTGCTCGGTGCGGTCGGTCTCGGTGCGATCTTCGCCGCCGCCGCGGCCCTCGTCGAACGGGTGGTCCTGGACCGATCCCGCCGCTCGACCGACGCCGCGAGGAAGTTGCTCGCCCCCAAACTTGTGATGGCCGAAACCCGTGGCGTCTTCGGCGGACCGGTCACGGTCACCGTCCTGATCCCGGCCCACAACGAGGCGGCCTCCATTGGATCGACCCTCGACTCGCTCCGCGCCCAGCAACCTGCGCCGAACCGCATCATTGTCGTGGCCGACAACTGCACCGATACGACTGAATCGGTCGCACGAGCGCACGGCGCTGAAGTGTTCGTGACCCAGGGCAACACTCACAAGAAGGCAGGGGCCCTCAACCAGGCATTGCGCAGACTTCTCGACGGTCTCGGAGACAACGACGTCGTCATGTGCATGGACGCCGACACCGTGCTCGATGACGGCTTCCTCGCCGCCGGCGTTCGGCGCTTCACCAACGATCGAGCCCTGATGGCGATCGGCGGTCTGTTCTACGGGGAAAAGGGCCATGGTCTTCTCGGCCAGCTCCAGCGAAACGAGTACATCCGGTACTCCCGGGAGATCCGGCGTCGGCGTGGACGTGTGTTCGTGCTGACCGGGACCGCATCCATGTTCCGGGCGCGCGCGCTGCGATCCGTGGCCGCGAGCCGAGGAGACTTGCTGCCGGGAATCCACGGTGATGTCTACGACACCGTGGCACTCACTGAGGACAATGAGCTCACCCTCGCCATCAAGTCGCTCGGAGGCCTCATGGCGTCACCCGACCGCTGTCGAGTGGTCACTGAGCTCATGCCCACCTGGCGCAACCTGTGGACCCAGCGCCTCCGCTGGCAGCGGGGCGCCTTGGAGAATCTCGGCGCCTACGGACCCGCGCCCACAATGCTCCGCTACTGGGCTCAGCAGCTCGGCATCGGCTACTCGGTCATCGCCCTCGCTTCATTCTGGCTGCTCATGATCATCACCCCGCTCGCGACGGGACAGTGGGTTTGGTTCCCGTTCTGGCTCACGCTAGGAAGCCTTTTCGTCATAGACCGAGTCGTCAGCGCTTGGAGCGGGGGGTGGAAGGCGCGCCTGCTCGCAGCGCTGCTGATCCCTGAGCTTCTCTACGACGTGTACCTCGATGTCATCTACGTCAAGGGCATCTTCGACATCACCTTCGCTCGTAACGCCACCTGGGGTCATGTCGCCCACGCTGCGCCACCAGCGCATGAGACCGACCGGCCCCAGCAACAAGAGATCGCCGGGGCCTTACAGTGACCGCAATCCTTCTCGGCGACGTGCTGCCCGAGAGCATCATGTACACCTCGTGGTTCACTGTGCTGAGCACATTCGTGGCCATAAACACGGTCCTGTACCTGACGCTGGCAATCATCAAGCTCCTTCCGAAGGCCTACTTGAGCGACTGGGTCAACCAGCGCAACCGGCGAGTGGAGTCTCGCAGCATCTACCCCGATAGCGAGCCCGGACCTCAGCGGTACGTTCCCGAACGGACATCGCCGTCCCGATCACGGCAGGCGGGCCGTTTGTCGCGCAAAGCCGCCGTCAGAGGTCGAGGGCGGGGTTCCAGATGATCTCCCACAGATGACCGTCGGGATCTTGGAAGTATCCCGAGTAGATGCCCCATGGCCGATCGTGAGGTGCTTCGGTTACTGTAGCTCCGGCGGCTCTGGCCTGTGAGATGACCTCGTCGACCCCGGCGCGACTGGCGACGACGTGCCCAATGCTGAACTCGCCCGGCTTGGCCGGAGCCAGAGGAACCGATGCATCCTTCGCCAGATCGGAACGCGCATAGACGGACAACATCAGGCCTCCGTCGAGATGGAACACCGCTGTGGCTCCGTCGGGCGTCTTCTCGTCCCCCGTGAACTCCGTACCGATCAGTCCTTCGGTCCGAAAGCCCAGTCCGTCACGGTAGAACGCCAAGGCCCGGTCCAGGTCAGCGACCGCCAAAGTGATCACATGGATGCGTGGTTTCATCGTGGAACCTCCGGTTCTTATGTCCACATCTGGTCCTCTGGCCGCCGGGTCTCCCCTCCAGCCGACGCCTACCGTCGCCTCTCGCGCTTGTGGCTCATGTGCTGTTCGGCCAGCGCGGCTGGGGCGCATGCCAGCCAGGCATCTTCGATGGCCTCCCCGAGAGCACGCTTGGTGACCTTGTTCAGCTGGATCAAGAAGGCGGGATAACCCTGGAAGTGGGCCATGTCGAAGAAGCCTCGGGTACCAGCGGCGAGGACGGCTTCCTTCTCGACCATGTCGGCGGTCCGGACCGCGAGGATCTGACCGTCAGGTGGGGTCTCGTCCCCGAACCTCCTCACGTCCGCCTTCGAGAAAGGGCGTTCCCACACGAAACCTTTCTTTCCGACGAACCACGTGAGATGTCCGTGCCGCTCTCCCTCGACTACCTCGGGGAGCGCCGAGGCGATCTTGGCCACATCCTCGAAGGTCGCCACGCCTGTAACGTAGCGCCAAGCCTCTCAACGTCGTTTGGGCACGCGGATCTCAGCCACATTTCAGGCCGTCGAGAGACGGGATTCAGCTTGCCGTCAAACTCCCGCCAAGAGGCGGCGGCCCGGTTGGCCCCCCACTCGAACCCCCTCAGCGTTCCTTGTCGGTAATGCCCTCCGCGGCCCAGGCTCTCTACCATAGGAGGGGTTCGAGCTGGAGCAAGCGAAGGAGAACAATTGGCCACAATCCCGGAGCTGATCCGCCGGGCCGGGCGAGCCCACGGGCCGCGGATCGCTGTGGTGGACGGACACAGGCGAACGACATTCCGGGAGACTGATGAGCGGTCGATCCGCTTGGCCAATGCCCTCCGGGGTATTTCGGCCGAAGGCGCCCGCGTCGCCATATTGATGAAGAACCGCCTCGAATACATCGAGGCGGATCTGGCCATCGCTCGGTCCGGATTGGTGAAGGTTCCCATCAACCCGAAGCTCAGTGACGACGAACGGCAGTACGTCGTCAACGATTCTGGCGCCACGGTGATCATCACTGAAGCCGAAGAGTTGGAGCGGGTAGCCCCGATTGCGCAGGCTGGCGCGGCTCGAATCGTCTCTGTCGGCGGAGGGACCGGGACTCTCGACTACGACGAGGCCTTGAGACAGGCCAGTCCCACCGAGGCTGTCATAGCCCCCGATCCTGACCGGCTCAGCATGCTGCTGTACACCTCCGGGACCACTGGGCGGCCCAAGGGGTCCATGCTCCTCGATCGGTGCCGGGTGGCAGGCAGCACCATGATGCTCGCCGAGGAATATCCGGCCCGCCCTGACGACGGTATGGTGCACGCCGGCCCGCTGTCGCACGGCAGCGGGTCCAAAGTGATCACCTTCTACAGCCGGGGCGCACGCAACATCGTGATGCCCAAATTCGAGCCGGCCGAGTTCGCCCGGCGAGTTCGAGACGGAGGTGGCACGACCACGTTCATGGTGCCGACCATGATCAGGATGCTGCTCGACCACCACGACAGCGAGGAGAGCACGGGGGCATGGGGACTCCGCAACATCTCATACGGCGGCGCCTCGATCTCACGGGAGACCCTCTGCGACGCACTCAATGCGTTCGGGCCGATGTTGACCCAGGTGTACGGATCCTGCGAGGCACCACACCCCGTCATGGCCCTCCGCCATCGAGAAGAGG
>JAFAWZ010000275.1 GCA_019241495.1 Acidimicrobiales bacterium
ATCTTCGTGTCCGAGCCGAACGTCTTGTTCTCGCGACGCCCCAAAGCCCTCGGGCCTCTCGCCACCACGCCCGACCTCGACCCTGAGAAGATGACCGAGGACACCGTGTTCGGCACCGGGTTGATCTCCCATCTGACGTGGAAGCAGCGGCTGGACCTGCTCAGCTGCACCGAGTGCGGGCGCTGCCAGGACCAGTGCCCGGCGTGGGCGACCGACAAACCCCTCTCACCGAAGCTGGTGATCATGGACCTGCGCGAGCAGCTGTTCGCGTCGTCGGCCGAGCTATTGCGGGGGCAACCGTTGCTCCCCATCCCCAACGCCGTGCCGGTGGCGGTGGGCGCCGCGGCCGAGGAGGGGGGCGCGGCGGCCAAGCCGCTCGTTCCCGATGTGATCCAGCCCGATGTCCTTTGGTCCTGCACCACCTGCGGGGCCTGCGTGGAGCAATGCCCGGTGGACATCGAGCACGTCGACACCATCGTGGACATGCGCCGCTACCAGGTCCTGATCGAGGCCCAGTTCCCCACCGAGGCCAACACCATGCTGCGCAACGTCGAGAACCGGGGCGACCCGTGGGGCCTCGGCAGCAACCAGCGCCTGGCCTGGACGGAGGGCCTTGGCTTCGAGGTCCCAGTGGTCGATGCCACCATCCCCGACGACGTCGAGTACCTCTTCTGGGTCGGCTGCGCGGGAGCCCTCGACGAGCGGGCCCGGCGCACCACCCAGGCCATCGCCCGCCTGCTCCACCAGGCCGGGATCACCTTCGCCGTGCTCGGGCCGAGAGAGTCGTGCACCGGTGACCCGGCCCGCCGCCTCGGAAACGAGTACCTGTTCCAGACGCAGGCCCAGATGAACATCGAGACGCTGCAGTCGGCGAACGTGCGCAAGATCGTGGCGTCGTGCCCCCACTGCTTCAACTCCATCGCCCGCGAGTACCCCGCCCTCGGCGGCGACTTCGAGGTCTACCACCACACCCAGCTGCTGGAGAAGCTCCTGTCGTCGGGTTCGCTGCGACCCTCGGCCCCCGTCGAGCAGAAGATCACCTACCACGACCCGTGCTACCTGGGCCGCCACAACGAGGTCTACGACGAGCCCCGCGGTGTGTTGAACCACGTGCCGGGCGTGAAGCTCGAGGAGATGCACCGCTGCCGGAACAAGGGCTTCTGTTGTGGCGCGGGCGGGGCGCGCATGTGGCTCGAGGAGAACATCGGGACCCGCATCAACGTGAACCGCACCGACGAGGCGCTGGGCACCGGGGCCGATGTCATCTCGACGGCGTGCCCGTACTGCCTCATCATGCTCGACGACGCCACCAAGGCGCGCCAGGCCGAGGGGTCGGTCCCTGAGTCGGTGCGGGTGCTCGACGTGGCCCAGGTGCTCGAGCAGTCGGTCGCCCGTTCGGACGGGTCTAGCGCCTAGACCCCGGCGCGGGTCCCGGCGTGGCGGTCCAGGAACGAGTACACGTCGGTGAGGTCGACCCCGGGATGGGGACTGAAGACGACGGTATCGGTGGGCAGACCCGACACGAAGTGGCTGTGGTCGCGAGCCGACGGCCAGGCCACGCCCTCCCACCGGTGCAGGGCGGCGTTCGCCGGCCGGCGACAACACCCCGGGTCGGGGCAGGTCGAGGCGGCCCGCCGGGTCGTGTCGGACCCCCGGAACCAGTGCGACATCGAATCGATCGTCCCCACCGTGATGGCGTCACCCCGGTCCCGATCGAGGTCGATGTGGGTGGCGCACCAATAGGTGCCGGCGACCGTGTCGGTGCGCTGGTAGTGAAGGGCATAGGAGTCCTCCGACTCGAACGCCTGGCGGGAGCTCCACCAGCGGCACAGCTTCTGGCCCTCGATGGTGCCGTCCACGTCGGATGGGAGGAGAACGCCATCGTTCTCGTAGGCCTTCCACAAGACGCCCTCGGGATCGGACCGTTGGAAGTGCACCGGGATGTCGAAGTGACGGGTGATGAGATTGGTCAGGCGGTGGGCGGCCATCTCGTAGGAGATATAGAACATCTCGCTCAGGTCCTCCACCGAGATGTCCTCGCGTGCCTTGGCCTCACCCAGCACCCCGACCACCGACCGCTCGGGAGCCAACAACGCGCCGGCAAAGTAATTGGCCTCGACCCGCTGGCGAACGTAGCCCTCGAAGTCGACCGGGTCACGATGCCCGAGAGCGAAGTGCCCCAGGGTCTGGGCGATCACCGATCGTGACGAGCGCTGCCCACCCGTCGCGTTGCGCTGCGGGACGAACACCACACGCTTGCGCAGATCGGTGATGGACCGGGTGGAGGGAGGCAGGTCCTGCACCCGGGCGATGGTGAAGCCGAAATGGGCGGCCACGTCGGTCAGATGCCGCTCGGAGACCGCGCCCGGGCTGCCGCCGGGACCGCTGTAGCCGATGGCATCGAGAGCCGACGTGGCGGCCTGCTCGATCTCCTCGAAGTAGTTGTCGCGCTTGCGCATCTCGTTGCGCATGGCCGCATTGGCCGCTCGAGCACCGAGGGGGCCCACCCCGACGAAGCTGCGATCGGAGCCGGGGGACAGCTCCTGTACCCGTTCGAAGAGGGCCACGATGTGCTCGAGAGCGGCGTCGTCGAGCCGGGCGGTGGGCCGAAGGTAGGGCAGCCGGAGCGTCTCGTAACGGGGATCTCGCTGCATGTGGGCCAACGCCACTTCGAGCTCGGCCCGCCGGTTGGGTGCGGCGGGCGCCAGCAGGTCGGCGGGTCGGCAGCCGAGCGCAGCAGCCAGCTGATTGACGGCGGACAGGCGGGGCTCGCGGTGACCGTTCTCGAGCTGAGACAGATAGGACGGCGCCCGGCCGACAGCCGCGCCGAGCGCCTCGAGGGTCAGCCCGGCCTGCCGGCGCAAATGCTTGAGTCGCTGGCCGAAGACCAATGGGTCGAGCGAGTCGCCTGATGAGGATTGGGTAGAAGACGGTAGGCGGGACATGGCTTCTGGGTGAGAAGTTTCTCACT
Source organism: Acidimicrobiales bacterium (assembly GCA_019241495.1). Classification (GTDB taxonomy): domain Bacteria; phylum Actinomycetota; class Acidimicrobiia; order Acidimicrobiales; family Palsa-688; genus JAFAWZ01. The sequence continues at coordinate 2,972 of JAFAWZ010000275.1, forward strand.
TTTTTCGACTAGCCGCAACTATGCGGAAACTTCGGTCGACAAAATCTGTGATTTTTAGGAAACTGAGCTTGTGACCCAGAAGGTGACCTTTACGCCTCACCCGGCGGCCGACCGGGTGCTGACCGCGGCCGCGGTTGACTTCGTCGTCGATCTCCATCACCGCTTCGACGGCCGCCGGCGCGAGATCCTCGAAGCACGGGTCGAGCGCCAGGCTCGTTTGGACGCCGGCGAGAGGCCCGAGTTTCGTTCTGATACGGCCGGGGTTCGCCAGCATGACTGGCTCGTACCGGAGGCCCCGAAGGCCCTGGCCGATCGGCGGGTCGAGATAACCGGCCCGGTCGAGCGCAAGATGATGATCAACGCTCTCAACTCCGGAGCCAGGGTCTTCATGGCCGACTTCGAGGACGCCAACTCTCCGACCTGGGACAACGTCGTCGCCGGGCAGGTCAACCTCCAAGACGCAGTCCGCCGCACGCTGGAACTGGTCAACTCCGAGAGGTCCTACCAGCTGAAGCCCGAGGACCAGCTGGCCACCCTGGTGGTGCGGCCCCGGGGCTGGCACCTGACCGAGAAGCACTTCGTCGTGGGCGGAGAGCGCGTGTCGGCCAGCTTGTTCGACTTCGGGTTGTACCTCTTCCACAACGGACGGGAGAGCCTGGACCGGGGCTTCGGGCCCTACTACTACCTCCCGAAGCTGGAGGGTCATCTCGAGGCCCGGCTGTGGAACGACGTCATGTCCCACGCCGAAGACCAACTGGGCCTGGCGCGAGGGGCAGTGCGGGCCACGGTGCTCATCGAGACCATCACCGCGGCGTTCGAGATGGACGAGATCCTCTGGGAGCTGCGCGACCACATCTGCGGCCTCAACGCCGGGCGATGGGACTACATCTTCAGCGTCGCCAAGCGCTTCCACTGCGATCCCGCCTTCGTCCTGCCCGACCGCTCCCTGGTCACCATGACCACCCCGTTCATGCGGTCCTATACCGAGCTGCTGGTGAAGACGTGCCACCGGCGGGGCGCTCATGCCATCGGGGGCATGTCCGCGTTCATCCCCAATCGACGCAAGCCGGAGGTCACAGAGGAGGCCCTGGCCAAGGTAACCGAGGACAAGAAGCGCGAAGCGGGCGACGGCTTCGACGGCACCTGGGTCGCCCATCCCGACCTGGTGCCCACGGCCATGGCTGAGTTCGACGCCGTCCTCGGCGACCGGCCCCACCAGTTGGAGCGACGCCGGGCCGAGGTACAAGTCAGCCCGGACCAGCTCCTCGTCGTGGACCGGCCACCCAATGGGATCACCTGGGCCGGGTTGCAGACCAACATCTCCGTCGGCCTGCGCTACCTGCATGCCTGGCTGTCGGGGACGGGCGCGGCTGCCATCGACGACCTGATGGAGGATGCCGCCACCGCCGAGATCAGCCGGGCCCAGGTGTGGCAGTGGGTCCACCACCAGATGAGGTTGAGCGGTGCCGGTGCCGGCTCCGGGTCCCCACGCACCACCGACACTGTCGTCACGGTCGGCCTGGTCCGCCAGCTCCTCGACGAGACGGTCGACAAGCTGGCCGGGGACCCGGCCTACGACCAGGAGAGGCTGACCCAAGCCCGGGAAGTCTTCGAGCAGGTCGCACTGGCTGACGACTTCCCGACCTTCCTCACCCTGCCCGCCTACGAGCTGCTGCCGTAGGGGCTCACCACCAACCAGACCAAGAAAGGGCTTCCTCCCCAAGATGACCACCTCATTCGAGACCGCCGTCGCCGAACTCGAGCGCCAGTGGGCCAATGACACGCGTTGGGCCGGCGTCCAACGGCCCTACCAGGCCGCCGATGTGGTCCGGCTGCGGGGCTCGGTCAAAGTCGAGCACAGCCTGGCCCGCCACGGAGCCGAGCGGCTCTGGTCCTTGCTGCACACCGAGGACTACGTCCACGCCCTGGGCGCCCTCACCGGCGGCCAAGCGACAGAGATGGTGAAAGCCGGGCTGAAGGCCATCTATTTGTCCGGGTGGCAGGTAGCGGCCGACGCCAACCTCTCCGAGCAGGTATACCCGGACCAGAGCCTGTACGCGGCCAACAGCGTCCCCGCGGTGGTCCGCCGGATCAACAACGCGCTGCGCCGAGCCGACCAGATCGAATGGAGCGAGGGTCCCGACGCAGGCGGGGATCACCGCCACTGGATGGTGCCGATCGTCGCCGACGCCGAGGCCGGCTTCGGCGGCGCCCTCAACGCCTACGAGCTGATGAAGGCCATGATCGAGGCGGGGGCGGCCGGTGTGCACTTCGAGGACCAGTTGTCCTCCGAGAAGAAGTGTGGGCACATGGGCGGCAAGGTGCTCGTCCCCACCTCCCAGCACATCCGTACCTTGAACGCGGCCCGCTTGGCGGCCGACGTCTGTGACGTCCCGACCATCGTGGTGGCCCGGACCGACTCCTTGGGCGCCAACCTGTTGACGAGCGACATCGATCCCCTTGACCAGGAGTTCTGCACTGGAGAGCGCAGCCTGGAGGGCTTCTTCTACATCCGGCCCGGCATGGACATAGCCACGGCCCGGGGCCTGGCCTATGCCCCTTACGCCGATCTGATCTGGTGCGAAACCTCGACGCCCGATCTCGAGGAGGCCCGGAACTTCGCCGAGCGGATCAAGGCGGAGTACCCCGACATGATGCTGGCCTACAACTGCTCGCCGTCGTTCAACTGGAAGAAGCACCTCGACGACGAGACCATCGCCCGCTTCCAGAAGGAGCTGGGCGCCATGGGCTACGCCTTCCAGTTCGTCACCCTGGCCGGGTGGCACGCCCTCAACGAGTCGACCTTCGCCCTGGCCCACGGCTACGCCGAGCGGGGCATGAGCGCTTACGTCGAGCTGCAACAACGGGAGTTCGGGTGGGAGGGCGACGGCTACACCGCCACCCGTCACCAGAGGGAGGTCGGGGCCGGATACTTCGACGACGTCATGACCACCTTGACCGGTGGGCTGGCATCGACTCTGGCGCTGCACGGCTCGACCGAGGAACAGCAGTTCGAGACGGCCCCGTAGGCGCCGAGCGGCAAGAACCGCACCCCAGACGCGACGAAGGGCCCGGTAGGGGGGGGAGAACCGGGCCCTTCGTGTTGTCGGCATTCGGTCCAGTGGGGGGGTTACCGGCCGAAGCGCTGATACCAGTATGGCGGGCCAAAGGTCATCTTGCAAGGCGTTTTAGAAACTTCTCAGCATCTGAATAAGAGATAGCAGCTATCGGCCCGTCGATAACTGCTCATGGGACCTTCCGGTCGGAAAAGCGCTCGCGCAGCTCCTTCTTGGAGAACTTGCCGACCGACGTCTTCGGCACCTCCTCGATGAACTCGATCAGCTCCGGTAGCCACCACCGGGCGACCTGCGGGGCCAGCCAATCCCTCAGATCCCCGGCGCCCAGAGACATGCCGGGCTTGAGCACTACACAGGCCATGGGCCTCTCCATCCAGCGTTCGGAGGCCACCGCGATGACCGCCGCTTCAGCCACGGCCGGGTGGCCCATGATGGTGTTCTCGAGGTCGACCGACGAGATCCACTCCCCACCTGACTTGATCAGGTCCTTGGTCCGATCCACCAGCCGGACATACCCATCGGGGCTCACTACCCCGACGTCACCAGTGCGCAGCCAGCCGTCGGCGGTGAACTGGACGTCACCGCGCTCGTCGTTGTAGTACCGCCGGGCTATCCACGGGCCCCGGACCTGCACCTCGCCGCTGGTCTCGTC
>JAFAWZ010000007.1 GCA_019241495.1 Acidimicrobiales bacterium
ACGGGCGGGACTCAGCTTCTGAGGCTCAAACTCGAATGACGGGCAGGTCGTCCAACTCCAAGTAGTCGACGTCTTGCGTGACCACCGGCACGGCTAGAGCCATGGCAGTTGCGGCTATCCAAGAATCGTTGACCGGCATGCGTTGGCCCGAGTCCCGCAGCAGCACCCGCAGGCGAGCCCATTGCCCGGCGACCGCGTCGTCGATCGGGACCGGATCGAGCGCCATCGCCGCGGTCAGAGTGGTCAGGCGCTGATCGCGAATCCGGACGTCACGAGCAGAAAGCACCCCGGCGCGCAACTCGCCGATCGTGATGACCGACACCGCCAGCTCGTCGGGCAGGCTCGATTCGTCCAGTGGGCGACCGGACTCACGAGCGATGAACACCGTGGTATCAGCCAGTCCGCGCGTCAAGATCCCCCCGGCCATTGGAGGAGCTCACCGAGCGAGGTCGTCAGTGGTGTCGGGGGCCAAGCCCCGCAGCTCGCCGAGCAGGCCGGGGTCGGCCTGGCACCGGGCCAACCGCCGCGCCAGCTCGCTGGCGGGAACCCAGCGGGATCGGGGGCGCAACGGACGCAACTCGGCGACGGGTTGGCCGTCCACCGTGATCACGATGTCCTCTCCGGCGGCGACCCGGCGCAGCAGGCCCCGGGTGTCGTTTCGCAGCGCTCTCGAGGCTACCTCGCTCATGCCACAAGTGTAGCATATATGCGACGAGGCGGAATCGGTTTAAGCGCCGCCCGTCTGCCCGGCCAGAGCGTCGGCTTGGTCCAGCACCGCCCCGCACTGGGCGATTAGACCCTGAGCATCGGGGACCTCCTGGCCGGCGAACTCGGCCTGCGCCAGCGCGTCCTTGATCTTGGCCGCCAGGCGGTCCCGGTGGGCGCCCAGCGCGGCGAGCGTCGCCGACATCTCCTGGTAGGTCGAGTCGCCCGCCGCCGATCCCGACGCCAGGGCGGACGTGTCGGCCACGAGCACGTCGGTGCCGAAGCGGCCCACGCTGGAGTTCAGTTGCTTGTAGCACTGGGCCAGCGGCAGGAATCTGTCATCGGCGGTGGCTCCGGGGTGGACGGTCAGGTCCTCGACCAGGACCCGGCCGTCGGTGATGTAGTCGTCCTTCAGGCCGGAGTCGGCCATGATCGTCGGGCGGATGTCGGTGTGATCAGCCCATGTCCCTGGATTGGCCACCTGGGTGTCCAGCGAGGGGTTGGCGTTGGCCGCCCCGGCCGAGCTGGGGCCTTGGGCCGCGCTCGACCCGTCTATACCCCGGTGGGCGACACCGGGTCCGACCAATCCGAGCCAGGTGTTGTTGATCTCGGGAGCGTAGTAGCCGTGGTCCCAGGCGTAGAAGTCGTTGGTGGAGCTGCAGTTGGCTGCCGCGTTGGCTGCCGTCGTGCCTGTCGCACATTTATCGGTGGTGCCGGATTGCAAGTAGAAGTCCGGCTTCGGGAACACGGTGAAAGACGGCGTGCGGTTCGGGTCGGCGTCCGCGAAGTGCAGGAGCTGCTCGACCGTCGGATCGGCCTCGTACTGGGCGACGTTCTCGGTGGCTCCATCCCACTGGTCTTTGGCCGTGGCCGAGGCAAAGGCCCGCTCTAGCTGACGGGTGTCGGGACTGTCGGGGCCGGGGTTGCCGGTGATGTACACGGCGTTGCCCTGCGGCTCGTTGTAGAACCCGGTGGTGACGCCCTGCTGAGCTGCTAGCAGGCCGTGGATATCCACCTGCTGTTCGCCGATCTTGCCAGCGTAGGAGCAGGTGTACCCGGAGGTGCCGGGCGTGCCCGAGCAAGTGGGGCTCGCGGCCCGGCCCACGTTGGCTCCCGAGAAGTGGTCACCTTCGTCGGCTGTGAACACGAACAACGTGTTCGACGCGTTGATCCCATCATTCCCCAGCCGGCCGAAGAAGGTCGCGAACGCCTGGTTGTAGGCGGCCAGGGTGGCCTGGTAGCACGGGTCGCCGGGCCCTTGGGCCGTGCCGGGGTTGGAGCAGCCCGACTGCCCGGGCTTCTTCTCGTGGGCGTCTGAGATGTAGGCGTAGGTGACGGGCACCCCGACCTCTTGCATGTCGGCGACGTAGGCGAGTGATTGGGCCGCGCTGATCGGCCCGAAGCCCGGGAAACCGGGCGTGTGGGTGTACTGGCCGTCCAGCTCCTTCCCATTGAGGTCGACCAGGTTCCCGCCCGCGTCGGTCACCTGGTAAGTACTTCCGTTGACGGTCCGGACCCCACTCGGACCGTTCGCCGCTTGGGCCAACTGGGGTTGAAGATACTTGTGACCGAACACGGCCTGGAAACCGTTATAGCCGCCGGGCTCGTCAGGCAGGACGTCGGCGGCAGCAGTGGAAGACGTTCCCGTTTCTCCGAACTTCTGGGCTTGGGCCGTCGTGCAGAAGGAGTCGCTCTTGGCGCAGTGGACGGCCAGGCCGACATAGTCGTTGGTCTCTTGGTCCTTGAAAGAATCCTTGTCGGCGTTGTACTGGGCCACCTCGGGCGACTTGGAGCCGAAGACGTTGGCCAGGTCGGGGTTGGTGTTCTCCAGCTCCATGTTGGAGGTCGACACCGCGCCGAAGTCGCAGCCGGCCCGGGTGAAGGGCACCCACGGGGCGGGCGGGGTGGCCGGCGGCTGACCGCTCGCCGGCACCGAGGCCGAGTACGCCATGTTCGGGTAGGCGTCCGCACCGAAGGTCCCGGTCCAGTAGGAGAAGGCGGACTGGCTGCTGACCGACCCGCCCGGCTGGTAGACCTCGTAGCTGTTGGAGATCCCGAGTCCCTGGCGGTCACCGTAGAGGCCGGTGTAATTGGTGAGGGTGTCGTCGGCGGTGTGGGCGATCAGCGGCGTGTGGCTGTTGGACAACAACGTGCCTTGGCCGGTGATGAAGTTCTGGAGGGCGGGCATCTGCTCGAGGTCGGAGAGGACGTTCGGGTTGTCCCGGTTGAAGTGCACGTTGTCGAAGGTGATCTCGATCACATGGGAGATCCCGTTGCCGAGCTGGCATCCGGTGGAGATGGTCGACGTCGTGGTCGCCCCCGCGTTGCCCACCCCCGGTCCCACCGATATGAGCGCTCCGGTGACGACCGCGGCGCCGGCGGCCACGGTCGCGCTGAGACGTCCCCACATTCGCATGAGGAGGAGGCTAGGAGGGCCCTTCGACGCCCGGGCCAACAGAAGATGAACCGCGGCCGAAGCTTGTCTTTATCGAGTCAGCTCTCCTTCTCGGCGTGGCCGCCGAATTCCTTGCGCATGGCGGACAGGATCCGGTCGGCGAAGTCGGCCTCGCCCCGCGACGAGAACCGCTCGAAGAGGGCGGCGGCCAGCACGTGGGCGGGGACGGCCTCGTCGATCGCCGCGGCGAGCGTCCATCGGCCCTCCCCCGAGTCGGAGACCCGCCCGGTGAAGCTGTCCATCCCGGGGTCGGCGTGGAGGGCGTGGGCGGTGAGGTCCAAGAGCCATGAGGCGACGACGCTCCCCCGCCGCCACAGCTCGGCCACCTCGGCCACCTCGATGTCGTACTTGTAGTAGTCAGGGTTGGACAAAGGGGTGGTCTCCGCGTCGGCCACCACGTTCGGGTCATTGCCGATGTTGGCCTTGTGCAGGATGTTCAGACCCTCGGCGTAGGCGGCCATGATCCCGTACTCCACGCCGTTGTGGACCATCTTCACGAAGTGACCGGCGCCGTTCGGGCCGCAGTGGAGGTACCCCTGCTCGGCGGTGGAGGGCTCCCCGGTCCGCCCTTCGGTGCGAGGGGCGGCGCCTACGCCGGGGGCGATGGTCTTGAAGATCGGGCCCAACCGGGCGACCACCGCTTCTTCGCCCCCGATCATCAGGCAGAAACCACGCTCGAGCCCGAAGACGCCGCCACTGGTGCCGACGTCGACGTAGTGGATGCCCTTCTTCTTCAGTTCGGCGGCCCGGTGGATGTCGTCGTGGTAGTACGAGTTGCCGCCGTCGATGATGACGTCTCCCGGCTCCATGGCCGCGGCGAGCTTCTCGACGGTTTCTCCGGTGTAGGCGGCGGGGACCATGACCCACGCCGCTCTGGGCTTTTGGAGCTGGGCGACGAATTCCTCGACGGTGGTGGCGCCGGTAGCCCCCTCCCCCGCCAGCGCCTTGACCGCCGCTTCGCTCATGTCGTAGACGACGCATTCGTGGCCGTCGCGTATGAGGCGGCGCACCAGGCCGGCGCCCATCCTTCCCAGACCGACCATGCCGAGCTGCATCTCACGCCTCCTGTCTCGAAACTGCTCCATCCTGGCAGACCGCCCCGGGCCCACCAGCGGGGGTTCACGGGAGGATCACGAGGTCGTCGCGACGGACGACCTCGGCGGGTATATCCGGCGGCAGGTCGGCGCTGCGCCGCCCGCCCAGCTCCGCGACCTGGCGGGCCGAGTAGCGGGTGAGCCCTTTGGCGAATACCGCGCCGTCGGGTCCGGCCAGCTCCACCGCGTCCTCGGCATCGAACGACCCGGCCGCCGAGGTGATACCGGCCGGCAGGAGGGAAACCGGCCGCGAGGTCAGCGCCCGCCGGGCGCCCTCGTCCACGAATATGGTCCCCGACGAGGCCACCGCGAAGGCGATCCACAACTTGCGGGCGGGCAGCCGGACCGCCCTTGGGACGAACACGGTGCCCGCCCCCGGCACCCCTTCCAGGGCGTCGCGCACCACGTCGACCCGGGTAGCCCCAGCGATGACCGTCCGCACACCCGACCACGCCGCGATCTTCGCCGCCGCCAGCTTGGAGGTCATGCCGCCGCTTCCCCGGGCCGTGCCGGCGCCGCCTGCCCGGGCCTCGAGCTCGTGGTCGACGGCCACGATCTCTTCGATGAGCGACGCCTCGGAGTCCAGCCGGGGGTCTCCGGTCAGGAGCCCGGGGGTATCGGTCAGGATGACCAACAGGTCGGCCGTCAACAAGTGGGAAACGAGGGCGGCCAGTCGATCGTTGTCCCCGAAGCGGATCTCGTCGTCGGCAATGGCGTCGTTCTCGTTGATCACCGGCACCACCCCGAGGTCCAAGAGCACCCGGAGCGTCTGGCGGGCGTGGAGGTACTGCTGGCGGTTCACGAAGTCGAGGGGTGCGAGCAGCACCTGCCCGGCGACCAGGCCGTGGGCGGCCAGGGCCCGGTTGTAGTGGTCCACCAGGTGGGCCTGGCCCACCGCCGACACGGCCTGGAGGACCGCCGGGTCGGTCGGCCGGCCCAAGCCGAGCACGGGCAGACCCGCCGCGATGGCCCCGCTCGACACGATCACCACCCGCTCGCCCGCCGCCCGCAGCCCGGCCACCTCGGTGCACAGTTTCTCGATGGCCGCCGGGCGGATGGCCCCCCGGTCGTCGGTGAGCGACGATGTCCCGATCTTGGCCACGACCAGGCGACCGGCCACGGCGCTAGTCGGCCTCGTACTCGAACTCGAAGGTCCCGATGCGCACCAGGTCCCCCGAGCGGGCCCCGGCCCGGGCCAGGGCCCGGTCCACCCCGAGACCGCGGAGGCGAGCCTGGGCGTATTCGAGGGCTTCGGGGATGGTCAGGTCGGACAACGCCACGGCCCGGGCCGCGGCCCGCCCGCCCACCAGCCAGGCTCCGTCCCTGTCGCGCGACACGGCTACGCCGCCAGGCTCGGGGCGGTGAACCACGTACCGGCTCACCGGGCCGAGCTCGGACCGTGCCGCCTCGACCAGCACGGCCAGCTCGCCGAGCACGGGTCGCAGACCCACCCCGGTCAGAGCGGAGATCTTCGGGCCCTCCCGGTCGGAGGTCGCGGCGTCCGCTTTCGATCCCACCACCAACCGGGGCCTGGACAAAAGTTCAGGCTGGTAGCGGCGGAGCTCATCCAGCAGGATCGCCTCCTGCTCGGCCGCCGGTCGGCCGTCTGCGGGGGCCAGGTCGATCAACACGAGCAGGACCCGGGCCCGTTCGATGTGGCGGAGGAAGCGGTGCCCGAGACCCTTGCCCTCGCTCGCCCCCTCGATGAGGCCGGGGATGTCGGCCAGGACGAACTCGTGGTCCTCGAAGCGGACCACCCCGAGGTGAGGCTCCAAGGTGGTGAACGGGTAGTCGGCGATCTTCGGCTTGGCCGCCGACACCCGCGAGATGAACGTGCTCTTGCCCGCGTTGGGAAATCCGACAAGGGCCACGTCGGCCATCAACTTCAACTCGAGGTTGAGCCAGCGCTCCTCCCCCACCTCGGCCTGCTCCGCGAAAGCGGGGGCCCGGCGCCGGTTGGAAAGAAACCGGGCGTTGCCCCGCCCGCCCTCGCCCCCGCGGGCGGCCAGCCAGCGATCGCCGGGGCGGGCCAGATCGGCGAGCACCGTGCCGTCGGCGTCGCGGACCACGGTTCCCTCCGGCACCGGCACTTCGAGATCGGCCCCCGAGCGGCCGTGGCGGGCCTTGCCCTGGCCGTGGGTGCCGCGACCGGCCCGGCGATGGGGATGGTCCCGGAACCCGTAGAGCGACGCCACGTTCCGGTCGGTCAGGAGCCAGACGTCTCCACCCTTGCCGCCGTCACCGCCGTCGGGGCCGCCCTTGGCCACGTGGGCCTCGCGGCGGAAAGAGACTGCCCCCGCGCCGCCGTCCCCTCCTTTTACATGGACCTGAGCTTCGTCGACGAAGGAGGAGATTCAGGCCTCGGTGAGGATGTCCACCAGCCGGCGGCCCTTGCGGGTCCCGAACTTCACCTTGCCTTCGCACAGGGCGAACAAGGTGTCGTCACCGCCCCTGCCGACGTTCTCGCCGGGGTGGAAGTGGGTGCCGCGCTGGCGGACGATGATGGACCCGGCCGACACCGACGTGCCGTCGAACGCCTTCACCCCGAGCCGCTTGGCGGCCGAGTCGCGGCCGTTTCGGGTCGAGCCGCCGCCCTTGGTCTTCGACATCGCTCAGGCCTCCTGCGTGCTGGTGCCGGCCACTTCGATGCCGGTTATCTCGATAGTGGTGTACTTCTGGCGGTGACCCCACGCCTTGCGGCCGCGGGTCTTGGGCTTGTAGGTGAAGCCCCTGATCTTCGGGCCCTTGGCCTCGCCGATCACCCGGGCCGCGACCTTGGCCCCCGACAGCTGCTCGGCCGTCGACAGCACCGTGTCGCCGGCGACCAGGAGGATGGGCTGGAAGCTCACTTCGTCGCCGTCAGCCGCGCCGAGCCGCTCGACGGAGAGGGTCTGGCCCTCCTCGACTCGCTCCTGCTTGCCTCCGGTCTTTATCACCGCATACACAAGCGGGAAAGTATATCGGGCGCTCAGACGATCCGGAGAGTCACGCCTTCAGCTGCCATCACCTCGGGCCAGCGGCGTCCCACGTTCGGCCGGCTCAGGTGCACGGTGGCGCCGTAGTGGACAGCGGAGGCGACCAGCTCCGCGGCGATGAGGTTCAGGCCCTGACGGGCGGCCAGATCCGCGGCTTCGGCGGTGATCACCCGGGGATCGAGCACTTGCAGTATCGCTTCGGGCGGTTCGGCCGCGGCCCGAGGCAACTGGGCAGTGGAGCCTCGTGTCAGTCTTCCCAGCCGGGTCTGGTCCTCCAAGGCCCGCAACAGGCGGAAGTGGAATGCCCACGTGGTGGCGACGACATCGTTCGTGCCCAACCGTCCGGCCAGCGCTTCGAGGCTCAGCTTGTCGTCGACGATGATCACTTCTCGATGCGCAGGTCCGCGTCGGCGTCGAACATCCCGTTCGTGGACTCGTGATAGACGTCGGCCAGCTCGCCGAACAGTTTCTCCATCTCGACGTCGATCGCGGGAGTCATGGCGAGCTCACGGTCGATGATCGACCGTACGAGCGCGCTTCGCGACACCCCCTCCGCCCGGGCCCGGGCATCCAAGGCCCGTTCCTGCTCGTCGGTCAGGTACAGGTTGGTGCGATGCATACACCACCAACATACATCACCTACTGGATCGTGACAGGCGCGACACTCTGTCGAGGCGATCGGCGTGCTTCGCCTCGATGAGGCGGGCCTTGTCCTCTCGGCCGGTCTGGCGCAGCCGTTCCAGGTAGCCAACGAGCCGGCCACGGGTGTAGTACCCCCCGCCCTCAGCCAGAACAGTACTGATGGGATCGACGGCGTCCGTGCTCTTGGCCAGCCTGGAGGTCTCCCAGTCGGCGAGCAGCTGATTGGCCTGGGCAACGATCTGGGGGTGCTCCTCGGCCACGTCCCTGCTCTCTGTCGGGTCGGCCTCGATGTCGAACAACATGGTCCCCGGGAAGTCGTGGAACGCGTCGTGGTAGGTGCGAATACACAGCCATCGGTCGAAGCGCACCGACCTCTGTGTCGCCCACGCCGCGGCCGAGAGCACCAGATGGTCCCGGCCCGGGGAAGAGAGGCCACGCGTCAGCTCTCCGGCGAAGCTGTGCCCGTCCCAGTCAGCAGGCAGGTGCGCGCCCACCAGCTCGGCCACAGTCGCCGCCGCGTCGAATTGGTAGCGCAGCTCGCGGTCGACTCGACCGCCTCGGATGCCCGGCCAGCACAGGATCAGCGGGACACGGTGAGTGAGCTGGTCGGCGGTTTGGTGGTCGCAATATATCCCGAGCTCGCCGAGATTCTCACCGTGATCGCTCGACACGAGAATCGCCGTCTCGTCCCGTATCCCGAGGGTTTCGATCGTCTCCAAGAGACGGCCAACATGACGGTCCACGTAGTGGACGCCCACGTCATATCCGTCGAACATTCTTCGGGCGTCTTCCGTGGTCACGATCTCGTGAGGCTGCCGGGGGAACTTCTCGACCCGAGGCGCCAGACCCCAGCCCGTCACCTCCTGGGCCGAATGCGGCCCGGCGAGACGCCGGTGGTGATCGATGATCTCCTGGTCGATCCAGCCCGGCGGGGGCTGGCCGGCCAGCGGGTTTCCGTACTCGGCAGGAGTCCGGTAGGGCGTATGAGGATCCCAGAAGTGGACATGGAGGAACCAGCTGTCGCCGGCACCGTTTCTCGTGAGCCATTCGATCGCGACGCGAGCGACCTGGTCCGCGGTCTCCATCCCGTCGGTGCCGAGGTTGTGCACCTCGTTGAAACCGGAGTACCAGTGAAAGGCCGAGTGGCGTTCACCGAAGGTCGAGATGGAGGCGCACCACATTCCGGTCGCCTGAAGGACGCTCGGCCAGGACTCGGTCGCCAGCCGGCTCCGTCGCGGTCGGCTCGCCCCACCGGGGTAGGGCTCGGCCCGCTCGCCGCCATGGTTGATTACTCCGTTCGAGAAACCGAACCGGCAGGTGACCAGGGCTGACCGCGACGGAAGGCACGGCGAGTCCGACACGTGCATCTGATCGAAACGGATCCCGTCGCGGGCGACCTCGTCGATGCAGGGACTCGTCGTCCTCGGATAGCCGTAGCAGCTGAGATGGTCAGGACGAAGGGTGTCGATATCGATGAATAAGAGCCGCATGATCGAGGTGGATATTCGCCCTTTTGTGAGAATATCAGGCCTTCGCCCCGGGCCGCACCTCCTCGAGGCGCTCGTGAGCGAGTCTTCATTCTGGCAGGTGGCCCGTTCACAGTCGAGAAACACTCCCGTCACGAACGCTCCCTATGGTCGGCGGCGAGACTCGCACATACAGGAAGAACCCGCCATGAAGACGATCTTCATTTCTCTTGACACCTTGTGCGCCGACCGGCTCTCGTGCCTCGGCGGAACCCGGGTCCCCACCCCCAACCTCGATACGCTGGCGAGCGGTTCAGCATTGTTTACGAACGCCTTTGCTTCTGACATCCCGACACAGCCATCCCACACATCGGTCTTTACCGGCCGATACGGAATCAACACTGGGATCGTTTCCCATTTCCACCCGCCGGCCGCCTTGAGCGAAGCGCCCGCCTGGCTGCCCTCGGTGTTCCAGGGCCTCGGTCACCGCACCGGGGCAGTCGATCATCTGTTCACAATGAAGGACTGGTTCATTCGCGGCTACGACGATTACATGGTCCCCGAGGGGCGGTCGCGCTCGCCTGCCTCGGTGATCAACGAACTCGCCTTCCCTTGGCTCGACGAACACCGCCACGACGACTTCTTCCTCTTCCTCCACTACTGGGACGCCCACATCCCCTACGTCCCGCCCGAGCCGTTCAAATCGGAGTTCACTGGTTTTCTGTCGCGAGTCATCGACCCGTCAATCGACGCGAAGCTTCGGAGCCGGCCCTCCTACCCCCTGTTCAAACAGAACCTCTACGACCATCTGGACCAGATCCCCAGCCTGGACTACATCGAGGCGCTTCATTACGCGGAGATCGCCTACCTCGATTTCGAGCTCGGCCGTCTGTTCAACCGGCTGGACGAGCTCGGCCTTCTCGATGAGACCATGATCGTGGTGTTCGGTGACCACGGCGAGATCATGACCGAGCACGACGCCTGGTTCGACCATGCCGGGCTCTACGACTCTGTGGTCCACGTGCCGCTGCTGATCTGGGGACCGGGCCTGGTGCGGCCTGGCCAGACGGACGCCTTGGTGTCGCTGGTGGACGTCATGCCGACGGTGCTCGAACTGCAAGGCATCGCGACCGTCGAAGGATCGCAAGGGATGGACGGTCTCAGCCTCGTCCAGTTGATCGAAGGGCGGGACGACAGGCACCGTGACGTGGTGATGTTGAGCGAGTGCACCTGGCAAGCCAAGCGGGGCGTGCGAACCACAGAATGGAAGTACATCCGTTGCTGGGATCCGGGGATCTACCCTCGCTCGGAACCTGAGTTGTACAACGTGCAGACCGACCCGTTCGAACAACGAAACGTGGCTGGCAACTACCCGAGCGTCGTCGATCGACTGGATCATTTGATCCAAGAGTGGATCGACACGAGCCTGACGGGACGGACCGACCCGATGCTGGAAGTCATCGAGTGCGGGCTTCCCGCCGTGCGCAGGCTGGCGAACGTGGTCCCTGCTCGAGCGGAGCCTCCCGATCGGATGGTGATCGATCTCCGCCAGATCGACCGCCAGGTTGCGGTGCAGGATTAAACCGGTTTCTCCCTCCCCATGATCACCCGCAGCACTCCCGGCCCCATCGACCGGGACGGCCACCGCGCCCCGGACATGGTCGAAGTCCTTCCCACACCCACCAAGAGAACGACGCGCGGCATGAACGCGTCCTTGAGATCGGAGGCGCCCGCTGGAGGCCTGCGGGAGAGGGACCCCAAGCCGCTACGCCTGTCCCGTCGCCAGCTGGCCGTGACGGCCGTTCTGGTCGCGATCGCGGCTATCGGCGGGTACTACACCATCTCAGCCATCGTGGCCGGCCCCGACAGCTTCCCGGCGACGGTCACCTCGTCGGACTTGTTCAACCTGAACTTCCAGAGCACCGGCTCTGTTGATGCCATCGACGTTCGGGTCGGCCAGCGAGTGAAGGCCGGCCAGGTCATGGCCACCCAAGAGCCAGGCAACCTGCAAAACGAGATCACGGCGCAACAGAAGGTGGTCGACGCCGACCAGGTCGCCCTGGCTGCGGCGCAGGCCCCCTCGCTCACTGCAACTCAACTGCAGCAAGACGAGCTGCAGATACAACAGGCCCAGACGGCTCTGACCGATGCCACGAACGCCCTCGCTGCGACCAGAAGCGTCGGTACCGCGACCACCGCCAATGCCCAGAAGGCACTCGATACCGCCAACCAGCTCGCCACGATCGACCAGCAGCAGTACCAGCAGGCCTGCCCGAACGGTACCGCTCCACCGCCGCCGACCCTGACCGGTCCCTCGCTGCAGTCGGGCCTGGATGCCTACTACCACTGTCAGACCCTCGAATCGCAGTTGAGCAGGGACAGCGCCGCCGCCGCGCAAGCCCAAGCTCAGCTGGCTGTCGTCGACGCTCAGACTCAAGCGGCTATCAACTCGGCGCAGTCAGCGGTCAACAACGCCCAAACCACTGTCACTCTGGCGCAATACCAG
>JAFAWZ010000030.1 GCA_019241495.1 Acidimicrobiales bacterium
GGGGTGGTCGAGATCAAAGCAGCGGCACGAGAGCCCGGCCACCGCACCAAGATCGCGGTCTGGTCCAACGACTCGAAAGACGCCGCCCAATGAAGAACGAAGCAACCATCGATTTCCTGGACGCGCTCCAGCAGATAGCCAAGGACAAGGGCATCAGCGTCGACACCCTGCTCGACGCCTTGGCCAACGCCCTCCTCGCCGCCTACAAGCGGATGCCCGACGCCGAGGACTTCGCCACCGTCACTGTCGACCCCGACACGGGCGAGATCCGCGTCTACGGGCAGGAGCTCGACGACGACGACAACGTGATTCGCGAGTGGGACGTCACCCCCAAGGACTTCGGGCGCATCGCGGCCCAGACCGCCAAGCAGGTAATGACCCAACGCATCCGCGAGGCCGAGCGGGACTTGAAGTACGAGGAGTACGCCGGGCGGGAAGGCGACATCGTCACCGGCATCATCCAACAGAGCGACAACCGCTACACCCTCCTCGACCTGGGCAAGGTGGAGGCGCTCCTGCCCCAGGCCGAGCAGGTCCCCTACGAGCGCTACGAGCACGGAGCCCGGCTGAAGGCCTACATCGTCGAGGTGCGCAAGACCACCAAAGGCCCCCAGATCGTGGTCAGCCGCACCCACCCCGGGTTGATCAAGCGGCTGTTCGAGCTGGAAGTGCCCGAGATCTCGAGTGGGGTGGTCGAGATCAAAGCAGCGGCACGAGAGCCCGGCCACCGCACCAAGATCGCGGTCTGGTCCAACGACTCGAACGTCGATCCCGTCGGTGCCTGCGTGGGGGCCCGGGGGGCCCGGGTGCGCATGGTCACCAACGAGCTGCGGGGCGAGAAGGTGGACATCGTCCCCTTCTCGGACGACCCGCGGGAGTTCGTCATGCGGGCCCTCCAGCCGGCCAAGGTGAAAGAGGTGCGGCTGGACGAGGCATCGGGGACGGCGACCGTTGTGGTGCACGACTTCCAGTTGTCCCTGGCTATCGGGAAGGAGGGCCAGAACGCTCGCTTGGCGGCTCGGCTCACTGGCTGGCGAATCGATATCAAGAGCGAGACCCAGATAGCCGAGGAGGAGGCCTACGCGGCGCAGGAGTGGGCCGAGGGCGAGTGGGTCGAGACCGAGTCGGGCGAGATGGTTTGGCAGCCGGCCGAGGGGGGCGAGGCCGTCTCGGCTGAGGAGTGGTCGCAGTCGGCAAGCGACGCCGATGTCGAAGGGGAGCCGGTAGAAGATGGGCAGCCAGTGCCAGAAGGGGAGGCTGTAGCCGACCCGGCGCCAGACACGAAGGGGGGGCCGGTTGGCGACCAGGCGGTCCTCACCGAGGCGACCGAGGAGGGGGCCGGGTAGCGGGGCCACGGGATGACCAGCCCGTTCGCTCCTGTGTCGGATGCCGCAGGCGTGATCAGGCCGGTAACCTGGTCCGTGTTGCCCTGAACCATGATGGGCAGCTGGTAGTCAGCCGGGTCGCTCCCGGTCGTGGCGCCTGGCTGTGCCGGGAACCCGGCACGGGGGATCCCAAAGTCAGCTGCCTCGAAGCTGCAGCCAGACGGAACGCCTTCGCTCGGGCTTACCGGAAGGATGTGGGCGCGGACGCTACGGCGGCGCTACTAGCCGGCCTGCAGGAACGTGAGAACATGGAAGCCCGACCCCCGCAGGGTCACACCACCGAAAGTACCGAGAAGGGACTGACGCAGTAACTTGGCCAAAAAGATCCGGGTCTACGAGCTAGGACGAGAGCTCGGCCTCACCAATAAAGAAGCGCTCGACCTCTGCCTCCAGCTCGGGATCGGGGTCAAGAGCCACTCCTCGAGCATCGAGGAGCAGCAGGCCGACCGCGTCCGTCGCAAGGCCGACCAGGAGGGTCTGCGTCGTCCCGTAGCTTCCGAGGGCGCGTCCGAGAAGGCTACCGAGCGCAAGCCGGAGCCAGTCGAGGCGAGCCCTTCCGCCGCGGTGGCGTCGAGCGCGCCCGCGGCACCGGCCCGGATCGTCTCCAGCGCGGACCGCGGACCGTTTACTGCTCTCACCTCGCCCCGACCTCCTACAGATACGAGGCCGGCGGCCAGCGAGGCTCCCGCTCCCCCCGAGCGCCGAGCGGTGCCCCCGGTTCCTGCACCGGCCCCGGCTGCTGCGACGGCTGGCCCGGCCAACCCCGTCCCATCTGGCACCGTCCCAGCTGACACCGTGGCAGCCGCCGCCAGCCCGGCTACCCGGCCCGCCCCTCAGCCCGCCAGCCGCCCGGGCGGGTCCGCTCCGTCTTCCCCGGCGCGGCCTCCGGCCCGCCCCCCGGTTGCGCCTGCTTCCGAGGCGCCCGCTGCTCGGTCGGGCCCGTCAGTCACGATCCCTCCCGTCTCGAGCCCTCCGGCATCGAGTCCACCGGTCTCCAATCCGCCGGTCTCCAATCCGCCGGTCTCCCGTCCGCCAGTCTCGAGTCCGCCCGGTACAGGTGCTCGCCCCGCCCCCCGTGGCGGCCCGCCCGCACCGCCCCGTCCCCCCGCGGGAGGTCCTGGGCCAGCGCCACAGGGCCCGACGGGTCCCCGTCCCCCCGCGTCCGGCGGTGCGGCCCCCGGTGGGCCGATGCTCTCCTCCTCGGGAAAGCCCATCCCGCCCCCGCCGGGGGCCAGGCGACCGCCTCTGTCGGCTTCTGGCAAGCCCATCCCACCGCCCCCGGGTCGGGGGCCGGGCGGGCGCCCGGCTCCAGGTGGCACGGGCCGCCCGGGCGGGCCCGGCTCGGGCCGCCCCGCGGGAGTGGGTGGAGGAGGTCCCCGGACGGGCGGTGCCTCCCGGCCCTCGGGTACCGGCGCGCCTTGGAACCGAGGGGCTGGTGCTCCTCCCGGAGGCCGGGGCCAACCGGCCACCGGTACTGGTCCGGGTGGAGGACCGCGTGGCGGTGGCGGTGCGTTCGGCAACCGGGGCCGCCCCCCGGGGCGCCGGCCGACCCGGCGCCGCCGGCGCAACATCGAAGAGCTCGAGGCTCAGGAGATCACGCATTACACCCCGTCGAACGCGCCCGTGCCCGATGGCGAGGTCATCGTGGAACGGGGCGCCACGGCCCAGGAGCTGGGGCCGAAGCTGAACCGCTCGGGGGCCGACGTGGTGCGCTTCTTGTTCCAGCAGGGGGAGATGGTGACCACCACCCAGTCCCTCTCGGACGAGATGATCGAGCTCTTTGCGGCCGAGCTCGGCGCAGACGTGCGCCTGGTCGACCCCGGCGAGGAGAAAGAGGCTGAGCTCCAGGCGAAGTACTTCGACGACGAGGAGGAGGACGAGGCCAACTTGCGGCCCCGGCCGCCGGTCGTGACCGTCATGGGCCACGTCGACCACGGCAAGACTCTCCTTCTCGACCGCATACGTGAGGCCAACGTCGTGGCCGGCGAAGCGGGTGGTATCACCCAGCACATCGGCGCCTACCAGGTGATCTATCAGGACCAGCCCATCACCTTCATAGACACCCCAGGCCACGAGGCCTTCACCGCCATGCGGGCCCGAGGGGCACGCGTCACCGACATCGTCATCCTGGTGGTCGCGGCCGACGACGGGGTGATGCCCCAAACGGTGGAGGCACTCAATCACGCCAAGGCTGCGGACGTTCCCATCATCGTGGCCATCAACAAGATCGACCGCGACAACGCCGACCCCAACCGGGTCATGCAGCAGCTCTCCGAGCACAGCCTGGTACCCGAAGCGTGGGGTGGCGACACGATCACGGTGGAGATGTCGGCCCTCCAGAACCTGGGAATCGACGACCTCTTGGAGCAGGTCCTCCTGGTCGCCGAGCTGGAGGAGCTGCAGGCCAACCCGGAGGGCCGGGGGCGTGGCATCGTGCTCGAGGCCAACCTCGATCCGGGCAAGGGCCCGGTTGCGACCGTGATCGTCCAGTCGGGCACCCTGCGCCAGGCCGACCCGGTGGTCGCTGGTGCGGCCTGGGGACGGGTCAAGGCCCTGCTCGACGAGAGCGGGGATCAGGTCAAAGAGGCCGGCCCGTCCACCCCGGTCCAGGTCCTGGGCTTCGGCAGCGTGCCCTCCGCCGGGGACGAGTTCCGGGTTACCGAAACCGCTCGGACCGCTCGCGACATCGGCGAGCAGCGGGAGCAGCGCTTCCGGGCCGCCGACCTGCGCCGGACGTCCTCAGCCACCGGGACCGGCGCCAAGCTCGAGGACATCTTCGAGCAGATCCAGCGGGGCGAGACGGCGACGTTGAACCTGGTCCTCAAGGCCGACACCCAGGGATCGCTGGAAGCGGTCACCGAGAGCCTGCGCAAGCTGGAGCGGGACGAGGTCAAGTTGTCGTTCATTCACCGGGCGGTGGGTGGCATCACCGAGAACGACGTCACTCTGGCCGAAGCGTCCAACGCCACCATCCTCGGGTTCAACGTGAGGCCGGACCGCGGCGCCCGTGAGCTGGCCGAGCAGCACGACGTCGAAATCCGCACGTATGAGATCATCTACAAGCTCATCGAGGACATCGAAAGTGCTATGGTCGGGATGCTCGCTCCCGAGTACGAGGAGGTCATAACCGGCGAGGCCGAGGTCCGGGAGATCTTCCGGGTTCCGCGGATCGGAGCCATCGCGGGGTGCTACGTCCGCCACGGCGTGATCACCCGCGGGACCAAGGTGCGCTTCCTTCGCGACGGCGTCATCATCTGGAAGGGCGCCATCACCTCGCTCAAGCGGTTCAAGGACGATGTCCGTGAGGTCCACGAGGGCTTCGAGTGCGGCATCGGCCTGTCGAACAACCAGGACCTGCGCGAGGACGACGTGATCGAGACCTTCGAGGAGCGGGAGATCCCCCGCACCTAGGTTCTGTCGCCGTGCACGTCGCCTCGCTGACGCTGGAGCTGCGTCTGGCTCACGTCCATTCGTTGAAGGAGAAACGATCGGTGGTGCGTCCCATAATCGACGGCGCCCACCGGCGGTTCTCCGTGGCCGCGGCCGAGGTCGACCATCAAGACGCCTGGCAGCTCGCGACCGTCGGGGTGGCCGCCGTCTCGGGATCGGCCCGGCACGCCCATGAGGTGATCGACGCGGTGGAGCGCTTCGTGTGGTCCTTCCCAGAGGTTGAGGTCATCTCTGCGGCCCGCGGTTGGGCGACCGAGGACGACGGCTGATGGCGTCCCGGTCCCACGGGAGCGCCCCTCGCTATCCCCGTTCCGCCCGCGTGAACCAGATACTTCGAGAGATCCTCGCCGATCAGCTCGAGCGGATGGAAGACGTCGACGATCGTCTCGGGATGCTTACCATCACCGCAGTCGACTGCGATGCCGACCTGCGCCACGCCACCGTGTTCATGTCGTCTTTGACCGAACAGGAGGCCGAGGCGCTCTCTGAGGCCCGGGTGCGACTGCAGTCGGCCATCTCCCAAGAGGTCAGGCTGAAGCGCACCCCGCAGCTGCGTTTCGCCCCCGATCCAGCGGTGGCTGCCGGGCAGCGGGTGGAGGACATCCTTCGCGGCTTGCCCCATCCCCCGGTTGGGGGGCTCGACGAACCCGGGAACCTTTGACCGACGGATTGGCCATAGTCGACAAGCCAGCCGGGATGACCAGCCACGACGTGGTCGCCCAGTGCCGGGCCATCTTCGCCCAGAAGCGGGTCGGCCACGCCGGGACCCTCGATCCCGATGCCACCGGCGTGCTCCTCGTGGGTCTGGGGCGGGCGACCAGGCTCCTCCAGTACATGTCCGGGCTGCCCAAGGCGTACTCGGCCGAGATCGTCCTCGGTCGGTCGACCACCACGCTCGACAGCAGCGGCGAGGGGACGGGTACATGGGACATGACGGGTGTGACCTTGGGCCAGGCCCGGCGGGCCGCGTTGGGTCTTACTGGCGACATCCTCCAGGTACCCCCGATGGTCTCCGCGGTGAAGGTCGGCGGGCGACGCCTGCACGAGTTGGCTCGGGCGGGTATCGAGGTGGAACGCCAACCCCGGCAGGTGTCGGTCCGGACCTTCGAGCTGGCCCCAATGGAACCGCCCCACGAGTCGGGGCTCACGGGCCCGGTGTTCCGGAGCTACATCGAGTGTTCGAGCGGCACGTTCGTGAGGGTCCTGGCCGACGACCTGGGCCTGGCCCTCGGCGGCGGGGCCCACGTACGGCGCCTTCGGCGGGTCTCGGTAGGGCCGTGGAAGGAGGACGAGGCGGTGGCCCTGAGCGAGCTTGGACCGTCAAAGGTTCGCGCTCCGCTTGACGCGCTTCCATGGATGCCCCTGATCTCGGTGGGCGCCGAGGTCGCCTCTTCGGTACGTCACGGCAAGGTGCTGGCCCTCGAGGAGCTCGGAGTGGAGCCGACCGCCGCTGGAGCCGGCCCGTGGCGCGTCGTGGCCGGCGATCACGAGCTCCTGGCCGTCTACGAGCAACACGGCGTCGGTCGGGCCAAGCCCCGGGTGGTCCTGGTCCCCGCGGGCTAAGGCCCATCATCTACCGACCCCGCCATCTGACGACCCCTGCCATCTAAAGACCCCCTGCCATCTAAAGACCCCCTGCCATCTAAAGACATAGTCTCGGGCCCGCTATGGATGTGCTCCACTACCCGGGCGACTGCTCGTCCCACCACCCGTGCGCGGTCACGATCGGCGCCTACGACGGGGTCCACACCGGCCATCGGCTGGTCATCGAGCGGGTCAAGCGGGTCGCCGCGGAGCAGGGCCTGGCATCCGCGGTCGTGACCTTCGATCGCCACCCCGCTTCTGTCGTGCGGCCCGAAACTGCCCCAAAGCTGCTGACCGACCTGGACCAGAAGCTGGAGCTGCTATCCGGAACGGGCGTCGACATCGCGCTGGTCGTTCGTTTCGACCGGGAGCGCTCGGAAGAGCCGGCCGAGGACTTCGTGCGCGAGGTGCTCGTTGGTTGCCTCGACACCAAGGCCGTCGTCGTCGGCCACGACTTCCACTTCGGCCACAAGCGGCTGGGGAACGTCCCCATGCTCCAGGACATGGGCGCCGAGCTCGGCTTCGACGTCACCGGAATCCGGCTGTTCAGCGACGGGCTGGACCGGGACCCCATCTCCTCCACCCGGATCCGGAGCCTCCTCGCTGAGGGGGCGGTGGGGGAGGCCGCGTCGCTGCTCGGCCGGCCCCACCAGGTCCGGGGGATGGTGGCCCACGGCGACGAGCGGGGCCGTCAGCTCGGATTCCCCACCGCCAACGTGTCGCTGCCCGAGTCGATCGCCCTGCCCGCCGACGGCGTGTACGCCGGCTGGTACCAGCGCCCCGACGGTATCCGCCTCCCCGCCGCCATCTCGCTCGGACGACGGCCCACCTTCTATAGAGACTCCGGCCTGTTGCTGCTCGAGGCCTACATCCTCGATTTCGACGGTGACCTCTATGACGAGCCGGCCCGGGTGGAGTTCGTGGCCCACCTCAGGGGCCAGGCCCGTTTCGAGTCGGCCCACGCCCTGGTCGAGCAGATGGGTCGTGACGTGGCCACCACCCGTCAGGTGCTGGGTCGCTCCGCGCCCGGGTGACTGGTCTGTCAGAAGCTCTCGCAAGACCCGCGGGAGGGCGAAGGCGGCGCCTCGCCCGTAGACCAACTGAGCCGCCGCCTCTCCTCACCTCGAAGTTTTGCGACATCTTCAGGTCCGCTCGCGTCCCTCGTCGGGCCCTCTACGTCGGTCCTGCTTGAGCCGGCCGCGCCGGCGTTTTTCGTCCAACCGCCGGCGCTGGGAGGCGGCCGACGGACGGGTCGCCCGGCGGGGCGCCTGCACTATCAGCGCCCGGGCGAGCTGGGTGGCCAACCGGCTCAGGGCGAGCTGCCGGTTGCGGGTCTGGGATCGGGTGTCGCTGGCTGCCACCGACACGGTCGGGCCGAAGGCGCCGACCAGCCGCTCACGCGCCCACCCTGGCAGGCTCGGGGAGCGGGCGATGTCGAGCGTCGCCTCGGCCCGGGTGTTGGAGGTGTTCACGTGCTGGCCCCCTGGTCCGCCCGATGTGGAGAAACGCCACGTGATCTCCTCTACGGGTAGGCGAACCCCGGGGGCCAGCTCGGCCCGGAACGGCTCTGGCTCACGCGGGCCGGCCGGGTCACTCATGTTGGTCCGATCCCGGCTCGGGGATGGACCCCGGCGCCACTCTTTGTGTCCAGAGAGGATCTTTGTGACGCGTCAATTGCATTATTTGCCTGCATTATTTGCGGTCAACGCGTCATAAAAGGCTTGTCCGGCGGAGGCGTCGCATCGCTGGATGTTTCTCACGAGGGCGCCCGGGCCGGTCAGGCGGCCCGCCGGGGCGGCGCGGCAGCCGGCGGAGCGGGGTCTGCCTGCTACCATTGGGCCAGACCGGCGAGTCCGGTCGCGCCCGGACGAGCCGCCCCGATGCGGGCGCGGCGCCCTGGGAAGCCATGATGGGCCGTCAAGGTGATGTGCCATCGTCGTTGATGTCAAGGGAATTCCGCATTCATGCCAGATAAAGCCGCAACGATTGCGACCTACCGTACCCACGAGACCGATACGGGCTCGCCCGAGGTGCAAGTCGCCATCCTGAGCGAGCGCATCGCCCACCTGACGGAGCACCTGAAGGTTCACAAGGGCGACCACCACACCCGGCGCGGGCTGATGAAGCTGATCGGCCGCCGCCGGCGCCTCTTGGACTATGTCCGGGAGAACGACGTGGAGCGCTACCGCGACCTGATCGCCCGGCTCGGCCTGCGCCGCTAGCCCCGCCCCGCGAAGCCGTCCAAAGCGGCGACTGGAGGTCAGCTGCCAGTCGAGGATCCCCCGCCCACGCACCGCACGGGTCGAGGGGTCGCCGACTGGGAACTGGCCTAGCGCCGCTCCAACCGCCCGGTCCCCGGGCTCACGAAAGGAGCGTGCCGAATGGCCGCCCAACCTGGAACGCCAACCACACTTTCAACCCCCATCTCGGGTACGACCAAGAACCTGACCTTCGAGACCGGGCTGCTGGCTCCCCAGTCGCAAGGCGCGGTGGTCGGCCGTATCGGAGAGACCACGGTCCTTGCCACTGCGAACGCTGCCTCGTCGGTCCGCGAGGGCATTGACTTCTTTCCCCTCACAGTCGATGTCGAAGAGAGGATGTACGCGGCCGGGAAAATCCCCGGATCGTTCTTCCGGCGGGAGGGCCGGCCCGCCGACACCGCCATTCTCACCGCCCGGCTGATCGATCGGCCCCTGCGGCCGAGCTTCGCCGACGGTTACCGGAACGAGACCCAG
>JAFAWZ010000055.1 GCA_019241495.1 Acidimicrobiales bacterium
GGTCACCTCGCACCGCCCCCGAGTCGATCAACCGCCTCATCGGCGTCCCATGTCCGATCAACGATCCGAACTGCACATCGCCTGTGTCGGCGTGGGCGTCGAAGTGGATCACCGAGACCCGTCCCCAGCCCACGTGGCGGGCCACGCCGGTGGCGTCCGGCCAGGCGATTGTGTGGTCGCCCCCGAGAACGACCGGGATGGCGCCGCTCGACGCCACCAGCTGAACGGCCTTCTCCAGCCGTTGCATGGACTTCTCTATCTCGCCCGGCGGCATCTCGATGTCACCGGCGTCCACCACCCCGAGCTCGACGAGGGGGTCCACACCGAGAGCCAGGTGAGGTCGTCGCCCGTCGTGGGGGAGGTAGTCGGTGAGCCGGATGGCCTGGGGCCCGAACCGGGCGCCGGGCCGGTGTGAGGTGCCGCCGTCGTAGGGGGCGCCGAGGATGACCGCCGCGGCGTTGGCAAACGAGGCCGGGTCTGACAGGTCGGCTCGTGGGACTCCCACGAAGGTGGCGTCCGGTCCGAACAGGTTCCCGATGCGCGCCGCCGGTTCCGAGCCCGCGGGCGGGACGGTCACGCGGCCGTGACGAACAACTGTTGGGCCAGCGCCGGGCCCAGCGCGATCGTTCCGGCTCCCAGATCGAGGATGAGCGTGCCGTCGGGGGCTCGTGACGCCACCGTCGCCTCGGTGCCGGGCACGAAACCGTGAGCCGACAGGTAGGAGAGCGACTCCTGGTCCAGCTCCATCTGCTCGGTCACCCGCTCCAGCCGCACATGGTCGCCCTGGTGGCTGTCGGCCAGGGTCAGGGTCTCCGGTGCCACCCCGCCCGCGCCTGGGATCGGGTTGCCGTGCGGGCAGGTCGTCGGGTTGCCGAGGATGTGAACCAGACGGGTCTCGACCTCGTCGGAGATCACGTGCTCCCACCGGCCCGCCTCCACGTGGGCCTTCTCCCACGGCAGACCGATGATGTCGGTGAGCAGCCGCTCGGCCAGGCGGTGCTTGCGCACCACGCTCTCGGCGACCGATTTGCCCCGGTCGGTGAGGGTCAGGGTCCGGCCCCGCACGTCGACGTAGCCCTCTTCCCGGAGGCGGCGCATCATCTCCGAGACGGCCGGCGCCGAGTGTCCCAAGCGTTCCGCCAGGCGCGCCTGGATCACGACCATCCCCTCTTCACCCAGCTCGTGGATGGCTTCGAGGTACTCCTCGAGCGGCGGGTGAAAACCCTCGGGCATGATGCGAAGACTACCGCCCGCCGGGTCCTACCCAGCCGGAGCCTGGCCCACCGTCATTCGCCCTCTGTCATTCGCCCTCTGTCATTCGCCCTCTGTCATTCGTCGGCCGGCCAGCCACACAGTCGCACCCTCGGCCTAGGCTCGACGTCAAATGTCCCGCCTGATGTTGATCGACGGCAACTCGCTGCTGTACCGGGCGTTCTTCGCCCTGCCGACAGACATGGCCACCGCGTCCGGCCAGGTGACCAACGCCGTCTTCGGCTTCACGTCGATGCTCATCAACCTGATCAAGGACCACCACCCCGACCAGCTGGTGGCTTCGTTCGACCGGCCCGAGCCGAACTTCCGCCACAGCATGGTGCAGGGGTACAAGGAGGGCCGGGCCGAGACGCCCGACATCCTGCGCCAGCAGATGGGCCTGGCCCGCCAGGTCATCGACGCTCTCCGGGTCCCGATGATCGACGCGCCCGGCTACGAGGCGGACGACGTGATTGCCACGCTGGCTACCGAGGCTTCGGCCCGCGGTGACGAAGTGATAGTCGTCACTGGCGACCGCGACACCTATCAGCTGGTGGAGGATCCGTCGATCAAGGTTCTGTACAACCGGCGTGGCGTCTCCGACTACGCCCTCTACGACGAGGCCGGCATCGAGGAGAGGACAGGCGTCCGACCCGCGTCCTACCCGCAGTACGCGGCCCTGCGCGGCGACCCTTCCGACAACCTGGCCGGGGTCCCCGGGGTGGGGGAGAAGACGGCGGCCAAGCTGATCAACACCTACGGGAAC
>JAFAWZ010000156.1 GCA_019241495.1 Acidimicrobiales bacterium
GCTACGCCGGGCTCATGATCAGCCTCGACGAAGGGCATGTGACGACCATCGCCGTCGATCCGGCCTGGCAACGCCACAAGATCGGCAGCCGCCTGATGCTCGATCTCTACCGACAGGCGCAAGCCCGAGGGGCCAGGCACATGACTCTCGAGGTGCGGGTCTCGAACCATCCGGCCCAGCGCATGTACCGGCGTTTCGGGTTCGAGACCGAGGGAGTGCGCAAGAACTACTACGCCGAGAGCCAAGAAGACGCCCTCGTGATGTGGGCCCGCGACATCGACGGGCCTGAGAGCGCGACACGCCTGGCCGAGATCGAGGCGGATGTGGCAGCTCCGGGGGGAACGGGGCCGTGACCACGACGGTCCTCGCCATCGAGACCTCCTGTGACGAGACGGCCGCCGCCGTGGTGGACGACGGCCGTACCGTCCGCAGCTCGGTGGTGTCCAGCCAGGTAGAAGTGCATGCGGAGTTCGGCGGGGTCGTGCCCGAGGTGGCCGGCCGGGCGCATGTGGATCTTTTGACACCGGTGGTGTCCGAAGCGCTGCGTCAGGCAGGCGTCACCGGTGGTGACATCGACGCGGTGGGGGCGACGATCGGCCCGGGCCTGATCGGCTCGCTGCTCGTCGGCGTCAGTGCAGCCAAGGCCTACGCATTGGCGTGGGGGGTTCCATTCGTCGGGGTGAACCACATGGAGGGCCACTTGCACGCCGCCTTCCTCGAGGACCCGGAGATGGCGCTGCCAGCCGTGGTGCTGCTCGTCTCCGGTGGCCACACCATGCTGATCCACATGATGGGGAACGGCCGGTACCGGCTCATGGGCCAGACGATCGACGACGCGGCGGGGGAGGCGTTCGACAAGGTCGCTCGTTTTCTGGGTTTGGGCTACCCGGGAGGCCCGGCCATAGACCGGCTGGCCGGCTCGGGCGATCCCGCTGCGGTGGCCTTCCCCCGTGGTCTGTGGGGCGAGGGCCACAACTTCTCCTTCAGCGGGCTGAAGACCAGCGTGATCAACTACGTCCGCAAGCACCCTGGCGTCGCGGTGGCGGACGTGGCGGCGAGCTTTCAGGCCGCGGTCGTGGACGTTCTCGTGGACAAAGCCAGACGCGCCGCGGCCGAAGTAGGTGCCCGGTCCATCTGCATCGGTGGTGGGGTGGCCGCCAACTCGGCCCTGCGGGAGGCCGTCGTCAACGCCGCGCACGCCGACGGGCGGGCCGCCTTCGTCCCCAGCCGGGCCATGTGCACCGACAACGCGGCCATGGTGGGAGCGACCGCGTGGTACCGCTTGCGTACCGACGGCCCGACGCCACTCGACGCGGCCGCCGACCCGAACCTGTCCCTGGTGTTCATGTGAGGGGTTCGTGTTGAACTAGGGCCTCGGGGCCGCTATCGTTAGCACTCGCAAGGTGAGAGTGCTAACAGCCAACGGAGGCGCACTGAAATGAGTCTGCAGCCGCTCGACGATCGCATCGTCGTTCGCCCCAGCGAGGCCGAGGAGAAGACCGCTTCGGGTCTCGTCATCCCCGACACCGCCAAGGAGAAGCCCCAGCAGGGTGAGGTCCTGTCCGTGGGACCGGGTCGCCGGGCCGAGAACACCGGGGAGCTCATCCCCCTCGACATCGCCGTCGGCGACAAGGTCGTCTACTCGAAGTACGGCGGGACCGAGATCACCATCGACGGTGAGGACCTGTTGATCCTCACCAGCCGCGACGTGCTCGCGAAGGTCAAGTAGTGCCCAAGCAGCTCAAGTTCGACGAGAGCGCTCGTCGCGGCCTCGAGACTGGGGTCAACAAGCTGGCCGACACGGTCAAGGTCACCCTCGGGCCCAAGGGCCGCAACGTGGTCATCGAGAAGAAGTTCGGGGCCCCGACCATCACCAACGACGGTGTGACCATCGCCCGTGAGGTCGAGCTCGAGGACCCGTTCGAGAACATGGGTGCCCAGCTGGTCAAGGAAGTGGCCACCAAGACCAACGACGTGG
This sequence comes from Acidimicrobiales bacterium, assembly GCA_019241495.1. Classification (GTDB taxonomy): domain Bacteria; phylum Actinomycetota; class Acidimicrobiia; order Acidimicrobiales; family Palsa-688; genus JAFAWZ01. The sequence goes on from JAFAWZ010000156.1 coordinate 1,979, forward strand.
CCGGCGACGGCACCACGACCGCCACGGTCCTGGCCCAGGCGCTCATTCGCGAGGGCTTGCGCAACGTGGCCGCCGGGGCCAACCCGATGTCGCTCAAACGGGGTATCGAGAAGGCCGTAGCCTCGGCCGTCGACTCCATCAAGAAGCAGGCCAAGGAGATCGACGACAAGAGCGAGATCGCTCAGGTCGCCGCCATCTCGGCCGCCGACCCCTCGATCGGCGAGGTCCTGGCCGACGCCATCGACAAGGTCGGCAAGGACGGCGTCGTGACCGTCGAGGAGTCCAACACCTTCGGCCTGGAGCTGGACTTCACCGAGGGAATGCAGTTCGACAAGGGCTTCTTGTCCCCCTACTTCGTGACCGATCCCGAGCGCCAGGAAGCGGTCCTCGAGGACCCATACATCCTGATCGTCAACTCCAAGATCAGCGCGGTGCACGACCTCGTTCCCGTGCTCGAGCGGGTGATGCAGACCGCCAAGCCGCTGCTCATCATCGCCGAGGACGTGGAGGGAGAGGCCCTCGCCACCCTCGTGGTGAATAAGATCCGCGGCACGTTCACCTCGGTGGCCGTCAAGGCCCCCGGCTTCGGTGACCGCCGCAAGGCGATGCTGGGCGACATGGCCACCCTCGCGGGCGGCCAGGTCATCTCCGAAGAGGTCGGGCTCAAGCTCGAGAACACGACCTTGGACCTGCTCGGCCGGGCCCGCAAGGTGGTCGTCGACAAGGACAACACCACCATCGTCGAAGGGGCCGGCTCCGCGGACGAAGTGAAGGGCCGCATCGCCCAGATCAAGCGGGAGATCGAGGAGACCGACTCGGACTGGGACCGGGAGAAGCTGCAGGAGCGGCTGGCCAAGCTGTCCGGCGGCGTAGCCGTCGTCAAGGTCGGAGCGGCCACCGAGGTGGAGCTGAAGGAGAAGAAGCACCGGATCGAGGACGCCCTGTCCGCGACCCGGGCCGCGATCGAGGAAGGCGTCGTCGCCGGGGGCGGCACCGCCCTGCTGCGCAGCCGCCCGGCAGTGACCGAGGCGGTCGGCAAGCTCGCCGGTGACGAGGCGACCGGAGCGCGCATCGTCGAGCGGGCCCTCGAGGAGCCACTCAAGTGGATCGCCATCAATGCCGGCCTCGAGGGCTCGGTCATCGTGGAGCGCGCCGAGCACGAGACGGGCAGCCATGGCCTCAACGCGGCCACCGGAGAGTTCGTCGACCTGCTCAAGGCGGGCGTCATCGACCCGGCCAAGGTGACCCGGTCGGCGCTTCAGAACGCCGCTTCGATCGCGTCCTTGTTGCTCACCACCGAGGCGCTCGTCGCCGACAAGCCCGAGAAGAAGGCTGCCGCCCCGGCGGGCGCCGGTGGCCCCGGCGGCATGGGAGGCATGGGCGGCATGGGAGGAATGGGCTTTTAGAAGCCCGGTGAATCCGGGGCCGGCCTCGTGCCGGCCCCTCCTCGCCGTCCCGTACATTGGTCCCTATGGATCGACCGCCCCCCGACCCGGCCAAGCTGCTCGAAGCCTGGATGGAATGGGAACGCGGGGAGACGCCACCGGGACGGGTCATGGCCAACCTGAAGACCGGGGGCCTGCGCCAGCTGCTGGAGCAGATGGCCGTCGACGTTTCGGAGGTGGAACCTTCCGAGCCGCCCTCGACGGAGGCGTGGTCGCCGGTTGTCTGAACCCGCTGCTGTCGGTGGTTTCTCCCGGGGCGGTCCGCAAGTAATACCCCGTCCCGACGCGTGGCGCGTCGGTCCTGGGATCACATGGAACCGGCCCGGACGGATCTCCGTGGCCGATGTGAGGGCCGCGCTCGACCGCCGACCCCCTCTGCCGGTCCGTCCCATGGACGAAGTTCCGGCTTTGAGCCTGCCCGGCCGGCCGGCCCGACCCGCCGCGGTGCTCTGCGCGTTGTTCGACGAGGCCGGTCAGGCCCAGGTCGTGCTCACCCGTCGGTCATCGAGGCTGAGGTCGCACACCCACCAGGTCTCGTTCCCGGGCGGGCGCATCGATCCGGGGGAGGACGCCGTCGCGGCGGCGTTGCGCGAAGCCCGCGAAGAGGTCGGCCTCGACCCGGCAAGGGTAGAGATCATGGGCCGGCTGTCCTCGGTCAGGACGGCCTTGAACCCGGCTCCCATCACCCCCTTCGTCGGCCGCTTGGAACGCCGGCCGGCGTTGCATCCCAACCCGGCCGAGGTGGAGCGCGCCTTCACCGTCGCGCTGGTCGAGTTGATCGACCCTGAGGTGTACCGCGAAGAGCTGTGGTCGTTCCCCGACGGCACCGAGCGGGCCGTCGCCTTCTTCGAGCTGATCGGCGACACCGTCTGGGGAGCCACGGCGCGGATGCTCGTCGAGCTCCTCCGGCTGGTGACCGGGAGCTAACCTCGCGCCATGCCGGCGGACTTCGTGATCAGGACGGGGGACATGATCAAGATCACCATCCCCCCGCCCGCCGTCATCCCTTTGCCGCCGTCATCCCTTTGCCGCCGTCATCCCTTTGATCGAAGCCCCGGCGCCGCTGATCGGGACCGGGGCAACCGTCACGGCCGTGGGCAGCCCGATCTGCCTCGAAGGTGACGAGTTGCCGCCCGAGCTGCGGGCGCCCATGCCCTACACCGCCCCGCCGTTCGTGACCCCGGGAGTGGGCACCATCCAGGTCATCCTGATCCCGGGGGTCAACACGACCTTGCTGACCACGAACGAGAAACCCATTCTCATCAAGGGCGCCCCTTTCCAGGCCATCTTCAACGTGGAGACGCCGGCCATGCAGCCCACCCCCGCCGGTCCGGTCCCCGATCCGTGCTGGTCAAGCCGGGAACGGCCGAGTTCATCACGACGAATGTGATGGTGAAGGCCGGCTGACCACCAGGGTCCTGAGCCTGGCGACCTGGCTGGCGTCGCCGACGACGATGAGGACCTCGCCGGCCACTATCTCGGCCGTCGGTGGGGGGTTGGTTCGAAAGTCGGACCCCGGTTCGCGCATGGCCAGGACCAGGGTGCCGGTTTGATCGTGGATCCGGGCGGAGCGGAGCGTCTCGCCGGCCAGCGGGGAGCCTTCGGGGACCTCGACCTGCTCCAGGCGGAACTCGAGGCTGCCGTCGTGCATCACCAGGTCGAGGAATTCCGCCACGTGGGGATGGAGGGCCAGGGCCGCCATGCGGGACCCGCCCAGGTCTTGGGGGTTGACGACCCGGTCGGCGCCCGCCTGGCGCAGCTTCGCCATGGCCGCCTGTGTAGCGGATCGCGACACGATGAACAGGTCGGGTCGCATGGAACGGCCGGTCAGGGTGACGTAGAGGTTGTCGGCGTCGGTGTTCAACGCGGTGATCAGCACCCGGGCCCGGTCGATGCCGGCCTCGAGGAGCACGGCCTCGTCGGTCGCGTCGCCGAGCACGTAGGGCCCCTCGACCATCGCCAGGCGCTCGGCCGACGTGTCCACCACCACGACGCTCGCCGAATGGGCTTGCAAGAAGTGGGCGATGGCGGAACCGACCCGCCCCCATCCGCAGAGGATCACGTGATCCTGCATCGAAGCGATATTTCTCTCCATTCTGTGCCTCCGGAACGCTCCTCCCAGGTAGCCCTCTACGAAGAACTCAATGAGCACGCTGAGGGCGTACGCCGCGGTGCCCACCCCGACCAGGATGAGAAAGACAGTGAACAACTTCTCGCCCCGCGTGAAGGGATGGACCTCGCCGAAGCCGACCGTGGTCACCGTCGTCACCGTCTGGAAGACCGCGTCGAGCGGGCCGTATCCGAAGGCCAGGAAGCCGGCCGTGCCGACGCCGAGGATGGCCACCATGGCGATCAGGCTGGCCGTCAGCCGCCTCCCCACTCCCATCGGGCGATCCTAGCCACCGTCGATTGATGCGGGCCCGGGCTGATCCGCCTCCCGCCCGGCCAACCGGTACCCTGGAGTGGATGTTCTGCCCGAGGTGTGGCACGGTGGCGCCGAGCGAGGCCGCGCCCTGCGCCCGCTGCGGAGCCAGCCTGGGCCGGCCCGCTGGCCAGGCATCGGTGCCCGAGCCGCCCGCGGTCCGAGCCCCGACCAACCGGGGCGAGCAGGCCCAGCGTGCCGCCGGTGTGGTGGCGGAGTCACTCCCGAAGGCGCCGCCCCGGCCCCGGCCCGCTCCGCCCACCATCGCGCCTGCCCTCCCGAGACCGGAAACCCAGCCGGGGGGCGGCCCGCCCCCCGCTCCGTCGTGGCCTCCCCCGCCGGCCCAGTGGGAGCCGCATGGCGCCCGGGCTTGGCCGCCTCCCCCGGACCCGGCAGGATGGGCCCCCCCTCCACCTCCCGACGCCATCCGCCAGGCCGAGCCACCCGGCGGCACTCTGCCCCGGCCCCGCACCGGCTGGTCCCGGCCCTCCTGGGCCTGGTGGGATCGCCTGGTCGGCGCCCCGGCCGTCGGTACCTATGTGGGGACCACCCCACCGACCTATTTCTGGCAGGCGCTCGTATGCGTCGTGCTGTTCCCGCCGACCGGGCTGGCTGCGGTGGTCTACTCCCTGCTGGTGAGCCGCAGAGCAGAGACCGGTGATGGCGCCGGCTCGGCTCGGGCCAGCCATCTGGCCCGGGTGTGGTGCATCGTCACGGTAATAGTGTTCGCCGTGGGGCTGGTCGTATCGCTGGCCGCCGGCCTCAAAGCCTGACCTTAATAAGTCTGCCCGTTCGGGCACACATTTCAACCGGCCGATCTTTGCTGTTCCGAGCCATTCCTTCGACACATACTCGTCTCACCACGACTGTACGAGGAGGGGCCAAACATGGCTTTTGCAGACGCATTTGCGGCGGACATGTCATCGTCGGGTGTGTCGATAGACGCCGGATCGGTGCCGCACCGGGCACTCTCGAATCGGGCGTCAATTCCGCGCTCGACTGGTACAACGCCCTCGATCCCACGACCAAGTCGGCTATCGACGCCGCGACCAACGATCCCGGTCAGAGCGCAGTTGCGCGGTCGCAAGCGGGCGTGGCATCGGGGATCGACCAACTGCTGAACGCCTTCGACCAGGTGCAGGGAACCATCGGGGACCTCCTCCAGAAGGCCGCTCACGCCCTCGAAGCGGCGAAGCAGGCCGAGCAGGTCTGATTCAGGTCTGAGAGGCGCGCAGTTCTGTCCAGTTTTTGATCAAAAAGGAGCGGTAGATGGCGGTAGACGAACTCGCTAGTTGCTTCGCCAACAAGGTGAGCTTCTCGGCGGCGCCTCCTGGGAGATCCTGATCTCGTCGATGGTGGACTGCTCCGATCAGCTGTAGGCCATTCGGCCGTCGGCGCGCTGTTGGCGCCACCCGCCACTAGGCTGTCGCGAACCCCACGAGGACGCGAGCGAGCCAAGGAGAGCGAGGGAAAGTGGCCGAAGTCGAGATCGGGCGAGGCAAGTCGGGACGGCGGGCGTACGGGTTCGACGACATCGCGATAGTTCCGAGCCGGCGGACCCGTGACCCAGAGGACGTCGACATCTCCTGGGAGATCGACGCCTACCGCTTCGAGCTGCCGCTCATGGCATCGGCCATGGACGGCGTGGTCAGCCCGGCCACCGCGATCGAGATCGGGCAGCTGGGCGGCGTCGGCGTTTTGAACCTCGAAGGAGTGTGGACCCGCTACGAGGATCCCGACCCGCTCCTGGAGGAGATCTCCCACCTCGAGGTCGACAAGGCCACCGCCCGCATGCAGCAGATCTACATGGAGCCGATCAAGCCCGAGCTGGTGACCCAGCGCATCCGCGAGATCAAAGACGCCGGGGTCGTCTCCTGCGCCTCCCTGACCCCGCAGCGGACCGAGCAGTACGCCCAGGCCTTGGTGGACGCCGAGCTCGACCTGTTCGTGATCCAGGGGACTGTCGTGTCGGCCGAGCACGTGTCGAAGACGGTGGAGCCGCTCAACCTCAAGCGGTTCATCCGCGAGTTCGACATACCCGTAATCGTCGGCGGCTGCGCTTCCTACCAGGCCGCCTTGCACCTCATGCGCACCGGAGCGGTGGGCGTGCTGGTCGGCGTGGGCCCCGGCCACGCCTGCACCACCCGGGGTGTCCTCGGCATCGGAGTGCCGCAGGCGACCGCCATCGCCGATGCCCGCGCCGCCCGGGCCCAACACCTCGACGAGACAGGCGTGTACGTGCACGTCATCGCGGACGGAGGAATGGGCACCGGAGGTGACATTGCCAAGGCCATCGTCTGCGGTGCGGACGCGGTGATGATCGGCTCCCCGCTGGCCGCATCCATCGAAGCTCCAGGCCGCGGTTACCACTGGGGGATGGCCACGTTCCATCCCACCCTGCCACGCGGCGCCCGGGTGAAGACCACGACCCGCGGCAGCCTCCGGGAGATCCTCGTCGGGCCGGCCCATGAGAACGACGGGCGCCTCAACCTGTTCGGGGCCCTGCGTACCTCCATGGCGACCTGCGGCTACGAGTCGGTCAAGGAGTTCCAGAAGGCCGAGGTGATGATCGCCCCTGCGTTGCAGACGGAGGGCAAGGACCTCCAGCGGGCCCAGGGCATCGGGATGGGGCACTGAGAAGCTGTCGCAAGACTCCTTCTCCCTCCCGCGGGTATTGCGACAGCTTCTGAGGCCCTGAAGCGCCAGCGCTCGGGCCTCTAGTCGCGCCGGCCGCTCATCTTGGCGTTGGGCGCCGCCTTGGCCACCAGATTCGGGACTACGTCGGTCAGCTCGGCCGGGTCCCACCGGCCGTCCTTGTCCGCCACCGGTCCTTCCACCCAGCCTTCGGCCACGCTGAGATGGCCGCCCATCACGTTGAACACCCGCCCCGTGACACCTTTCGATTCGGGGCTGCCGAGCCACACGACGATGGGGGCGATGTTGTCGGGGGTGTACGGACTCCACTGACCTTCTGGCACGTCGGCTGCCCTTTGTCCCATGTTCAGGTTCTCGGTCATGCGGGTGAGCGCCCCCGGGGCGATGGCGTTCACGGTTACGCCGTAGCGTGCCACCTCCTGGGCCGAGATGACGGTGAACGCCGCGATCCCCGCCTTGGCCGCCCCGTAGTTCGTCTGACCGACGTTCCCGTAGATCCCCGAGGGGGAGGTCGTGTTGATGATGCGGGCGTCGTTGGTCTCGCCCGCTTTGGAGCGTTCCCGCCAGTAGTCCATGGCGGCGCGGGTGGGAGCGAAGGTGCCCCGCAGGTGGACCCGGATCACCGCGTCCCATTCGTCGAGGCTCATGTTGACGAGCATTCGGTCGCGGAGGATGCCGGCGTTGTTGACGAGCACGTCCAGCCCGCCGAAGGTGTCGATGGCCGTCTGCACCATCCGCGCCGCCCCTTCGCTGTCGGAGACGTCGTCGCCGTTGGCGACCGCCTCGCCGCCCATGGCCCGGATCTCCTCGACCACCTGACCGGCCGGTCCGCTCGAGCGGCCGGAGCCGTCCATGTCGACGCCCAGGTCGTTGACCACCACCTTGGCGCCCTGCCGGGCGAACTCGAGCGCATGCTCGCGGCCGATCCCGCGGCCCGCCCCGGAGACTACGACGACCCTGCCTTCACAGATCCCAGTCATGCCGACACTGTGCCCCATGGTGGGCTCGCTTGTCACACCCGCTGTTCCACGGGGCCGATAGCGTGGTTCGGGCGATGTCGCCCGAACCCCAACCGCACCACGTCGACCTTCTCGCCGGGCTGAACCCGGCCCAGGCCGAGGCGGTGGCCCATCCGAGCGGGCCTCTGTTGGTGGTCGCAGGCGCCGGCTCGGGCAAGACCCGGGTGCTCACCCATCGCATCGCCTGGCTGATCGCGGAGGGCGGCCTGTCTCCTTTCGAGATCCTGGCCATCACGTTCACCAACAAGGCGGCTCAGGAGATGCGCGAGCGGGTCTCCGGTCTGGTTGGCCCGGTGGCGGCCCGGATGTGGGTCTCCACCTTCCACGCTGCGTGCGTGCGCATGCTCCGGCGCGACGCCTCCCGGCTCGGGTACCAATCGAATTTCACCATCTACGACCAGGCCGACTCCGTCCGTCTCGCCGGCTACGTGGTGCGCGACCTCGGGCTCGACTCGAAGAAGTTCCCGCCCCGCGCCATGCATGCCCACATCTCGGCGGCCAAGAACGAGCTGGTCGACTTCGAAACCTATGCGGCCAGGGCCCGAACCGTCATGGAGCGCCGGGCCGCAGATGTCTACCGCGAGTACCAGCACCGGCTCCTGGCCGCCAACGCCATGGACTTCGACGACTTGCTGCTCGTGATGGTGAACGTGTTGCAGGCCTGCCCGGATGTGCTGGAGCACTACAGGCGCCGCTTCCGCCACGTGCTCGTCGACGAGTACCAGGACACCAACCAGGCCCAGAACGAGCTGGTGCTCCTGCTCGCGGGAGGACACCACCAGGTGACTGTGGTGGGTGACAGCGACCAGTCGGTGTACGGGTGGCGGGGCGCGGACATCCGCAACATTCTCGAGTTCGAGCAGGCCTTCCCCGACGCCACCGTGGTCGTCTTGGAGCAGAACTACCGCTCCACCCAGACGATCCTCGACGCGGCCAACGCGGTGATCGCCAACAACTCCTCGCGCAAGCCCAAGGCACTGTGGACCGACCAGGTTGGCGGCGAGCTCGTCACCCGCTACTACGCCGAGGACGAGCACGACGAGGGGGCATGGGTCTCGAACGAGATGCTCACTTTGCACCGCCACGCCGGCCCGGGTGGGCGCACCCCCTACGAGTGGGGTGACGTGGCGGTGTTCTACCGCACCAACGCCCAGAGCCGGGCGGTCGAGGAAGAGTTGGTGCGACGGGACATCCCGTACAAGGTCGTGGGCGGCACCCGCTTCTACGATCGCCGGGAGATCAAGGACATGCTCGCCTACCTGCAAGCGGTCGCCAACCCGACCGACGAGGTCTCGCTCAAGCGGATCGTCAACGTTCCCAAACGAGGCGTGGGCGACACCAGCATCGACCGCCTCGACAAATGGGCGCAGGACCGCGGCACTTCGTTCGCCGATGCCATGGCTTCCGCAGAGGAGGCGGGGGTTACCGGCCGGGCGTTGTCGGGGTTGCGCTCACTGGTCGAGCTGCTCACCGAGCTGCGGGCCCAGGCGGCACGCGGCGGTGAGGACGGCTCACCCGCCTCGCTCTTGGAGAAGATCGCGGAGCGGACCGGTTATATAGACGAGCTGATTGCCGAGCACTCTGTAGAGGCGGCCGGTCGCCTGGAGAACATCGAGGAACTGGTCGGGGCGGCCCGCGAGGCCGACTCGGTGGGCCAGTTCCTCGAGGAGGTCAGCCTGGTGGCCGACGCCGACGAGGTGGACGGTGACAGCTCCAAGGTGACGTTGATGACGCTGCACACGGCCAAGGGGCTCGAGTACCCGGTGGTGTTCATCGTCGGGATGGAGGACGGCGTGTTCCCCCACCTGCGCTCGCTCGGGGAGCCCGACGAGATGGAGGAGGAACGCCGCCTCGCCTACGTGGGGATCACCCGGGCCCGGGAGCGCCTCTACCTGACCAACGCATGGTGCCGGAGCCTGTGGGGGCAGACCCAGTACAACCCGCCGTCGCGTTTTCTGAAGGAGATCCCCGAGGCGCTGATGCGAGTCGTGGAGGGAGGCCGGAGGCCGGGCTCTCGAAAGTCGGACATGTCCACTCGCGACCGGATAGTCGAATCGGCGCTACGCCAAGGCAAGCGGGGACCGGTACACGGTACGGGGGCGGAGCAGCTCGGGCTGCGGGCGGGCGAGACCGTCGTCCACGCCAAGTGGGGCGAGGGCGTGGTCTTGGACGTGAGGGGGCAAGGCGACCGGGCCGAGGCCCGGGTTCGCTTCCCGGCCGTTGGAGAGAAGCACCTGGCCCTGGCCCTGGCTCCCCTCAAGCGGGCCTAGCGGGGTGCGGGCTTAGCTGCGGCTAGGCCTCGGTCAGGCCGGTCAGGACAGCCGCCGTCTCGGCCCGCTCGTCGGGTGTTCCGAACATCTCCGCCATCAGCTCCGTTACGCCGAGATCGGCCAGGGCCAGGACCTGGCTGGCGACGGTGTCGCGATCTCCGATAACGGCCAGGTCGGCCGGGTCGACCAGGCCTTCGAGGGCCAGCTGTCGCCGGTAGGAGGGTCTCTGGGCGGAGGCTTCGATGCGGGGCCGGATGGCCTCCCGGGCCCGAGCCGGGTCGGCCGTCACGCAGACCGGGAGGCCGGCGATGACCCTCGGTTCGGCGCGCCCCGCCCGGGCGGCCGCCTCCCGGATAGCGGGCACGATGCGCCTCGCCAGGGTGGTGGGACCGGTCATCCAGGTCACCGTCCCGTCGGTCAGCCGGCCGGCCAGCTCCAGCATGCGAGGCCCGAGGGCGGCGACGACCAGGCTCGGAGCCGGTCCCGCCAGGCTCAGCTCCACCCGGGCCGTGAAGTAGGAGCCGGTCTGGTCGGCGCGCCGCTCCGGGCCGAGCAGACCGGCCAGGGCCTCCAACTCCTCGCGGCACAGGTCCACCACCTCGCGATAGGGAATGGCGTACCAGCCCTCCGAACCCGCCGGGTGGGACACGCCGATACCGAGCGTCACCCGGCCGGGCCCGGCCGCTTGGGCGACGGTCAAGGCGTGCATGGCGAGCGGGATGGGATGGCGGCCCTGGATCGGGACCACGGCCGTGCCCACACGGATGCCCGGCACCACCTGGGCGGCCAGGGCCAGGGCGGTGAGGGCGTCGACGGTGAGGGTCTGGGGCAGCCAGACGGCCCGGAACCCGGCGTCGGCTGCCGCCCGCACCGAGTTGATCACGTCGTCGACCGACTTGTTGTCCGAGCCGGCCCATGCCGAGATGACCATTCCACCCGCGATGTCACCAGTAATGCACTGAATGTACCCGGGTGGAGGGGCGCCAGTTCTTGAGGGCGCTGGTCTTCAGAATTTGTCAACCAGCGCCCTCGGATGAAGCTCCTACCTCAACAGTTGGGCGCCGCCTCGCCCGCTGGCAGGCCCGGGAGGCTGTAGCCCGACGCGTTGGTGCCGGGCACCGTCGTGGTGGGGGCCGTGGAGGCCGACGATCCTGACCCCGCCGCCGAGGGGGCGGGCGACGATCCCGATTCCGCCGTGGAGAAGCTGGTCCCGCTGATCACTTCGAGGTTGTAGGCGGCGGGCAGGGTGGACGACGCTGTCAGCGTGGCCCCGCCGGGGATCTGGGTGGCCAGCTGGCGGGCCGCGTCGAGGGAGGCGGGGCCGTAGAGGATCTCTGTCATGGGGTGGCTGTACCCGGGAGAGGTGGTGAGGGACTTGGTGTTGTAGCCGTACCCGGAGAGCAGGCTGGCGAGCGTCTTGGCCTGGCCGACCACCCCGGTGCCGTTGACCACTTCGATGCTCACCGACGACGGTGCGACCGAGACAGGAGGCGCCGCCGTCGTCGACGGCGTAGAAGTCTTGTGGCCGGTGGTCGGGGTAGAGGGATGGGTGGTGGTCGGCGAGGGCGGGGGAGCGTTGCCGAAGGCGTTGAAGGCGGCGATGGCCTGGGCCGCCTGCGGTTGTTGCAGGCCGAGCACGTCCGCCCCGCCCGCGGTCGTATAGGCGTAGTTCGGCAGGGTGATGGTCGGGATGGCCGAGGCGTCGATGGACCGGAACTCCTTGGCCAGCGACAGCAACAACGACGAGCTGAACCCGCTGTCCACCGTCAGGTTCTTGGTGACGCCGGAGATGATGTCGTTGATGGCGAGCGGGTTGGTGAACTCCCCCTCCGCCTTCTTGATCATCTTCTTGATGAACGCCTGTTGGCGCTGGATGCGGGCCAGGTCCGACTCCGCCTCGAAGTGCCAGGATCCGTTCAGGTAGTACTCGTAGTGGCGGGACCGGACGAAGGCGAGGGCCTGGTCGCCCGACAGGGCGACGCAGCCGGCGCGGGCCACGTTGAGGAGGGAGTAGGCGTCCTTGGCGGGGGTGGGAAAGTAGAAGCTCACCCCGCCCACCGCGTTGCTGACGTCGCGGAAGGTGTCGAAGTTCACCTCGACGTAGTGGTTGACGGCGATGCCCAAGTCGGCCTGGATGGTCTGGACCAGCAGGTTGGCTCCGGTGTCGAAGGCCGAGTTGATCCGGTCGTCGCCGTGGCCGGGGATGTTGACCCAAAGGTCCCTGGGTATGGACAGGAGCATGATCTGCCGGGTCGCCGGAGCCACCCGCGCCAGGATGATGGTGTCAGAACGCTGACCGGGAGTGGCGCTGCTCCCGCCGAACTGCTTGTTGTCGGCGTTGTTGGCCAGGGCGGAGCGGCTGTCGGATCCCACGATGAGCATGGTGAAGGGCTGGCCGCCGGCCACCCCGCCGGCCAGGTTGCTGATGTGCTCCCGGTGGATCTGGTCCAGCCGCCACTGCACATAGCCGTACGCCGAAGCCGTGCCGACGATGCACAGCGCGACCAGGATGTTGACCGCGATCAGCACCCGGCGGGGCCAGCGGCGGCTACCTATCAGTCGTCCGAAGCGGGGAGTCGGCCGGTTCGATCGGGAACGGGGATCTTGCACGCGTCCAGTCAGTGTCCAGGCGGCCCGGGTCAGTGAGTCCTGCGTCGGCGCCCGCCCGCGGGTCATGCTAGTGACCCCTCTCGCGGTGTTGGGGTATGGCAGCTACCTCGAACCCGCG
>JAFAWZ010000300.1 GCA_019241495.1 Acidimicrobiales bacterium
GAGCTGGCCGAGGCCTTCCCCGACTCGGGCCGGCTGGGATGCGTCGTGGCCCCGAACTTCGCCATCGGGGCGGTGCTGATGATGCACTTCGCGGCGATCGCCGCCCCCTGGTTCGAAACGGCCGAGATCATCGAGCTCCACCACGACGCCAAGGTGGACGCCCCGTCGGGGACCGCGGTCCTCACATCTGAACGCATGGCCGCGGCGTCGAGCGCGTGGGGTGGCGATCCCACCGAGGTGGAGACCATCCCGGGGGCCCGGGGCAGCGTGGGCCCCGGTGGGATCCGTATCCATGCCGTGCGCCTGAAGGGTCTGGTGGCCCACCAGGAAGTGATCCTCGGCACCGCGGGCCAGACCTTGACGATCCGCCACGATTCCATCGACCGCCAGTCGTTCATGCCCGGCGTCCTCTGGGCCGTCCGCCAGGTCGCCGAGCGGCCCGGGTTGACCGTCGGGCTCGAGCACCTGCTCGGCATCTGAGCTTCGGTCTGGAAACAACCGGGACGTCGGGGGCGAGCGCTCGCCCGGGGTCGCCCCGTCTCAGCCTCACGCCGTCCGGACTTGGTCTCGCCCCGGGCCAATAGTGGTCACTTGACCCACACATACGTGGGTCAAGTGACCACTATTGGCCGGCCAGGGTCAACAAGGTCCGGTCCCCGGCGACTTCCTGCGTCGCGGAAAGCCGGCTTCCCGGATGGGAGCGTCCGGCCGCCCCAGCCCGGTATTGGCGGGCCCGGCACATGCCGGCCGCGTAGACTGGAGCCATGCCCACCATCGGGAGGTTCGGCGCGGTCGGCTGCGCCATGGTGACTCCATTCGATGAGGCCGGCCGCCTCGACCCGGCGGCCGCCGCCGACCTGGCCCGCTGGCTCTGCGCCCACGGCAACGATTTCCTGGTGGTCACTGGCACCACCGGTGAGTCACCGACCCTCTCCGACAGCGAGAAGCGCGACTTGTGGCGGGCCGTGGTCGAAGCCGTGACCGTTCCGGTCGTGGCCGGCACCGGCACGGCCGACACTGGCCATTCAGCGGAGCTGACCCGGTCCGCCCGGGAGGCCGGCGCGGCCGGGATACTTGCCGTCACCCCTTACTACAACCGTCCCTCGCAACTGGGAATAACCGCCCACCTTCGAGCCATCGCCGACGCCGCCGGCGGCCTTCCAGTGCTGCTCTATGACATCCCGGTGCGCACTGGCCGGAAGGTGGCCCCGGACGTGATCGTCAAGCTCGCCCTCGACGAGGTGATCGTGGGCGTCAAGGACGCCACCGGCGACGTGGCTGGATCCGCCGCGCTGATGGCCGACGCGCCCGATGGGTTCGAGCTCTACAGCGGCAACGACGGTGACACCCTGCCCCTCCTGTCGGTCGGCGCGGTCGGGACCATCTCGGTGGAAGCGCACTGGGCCGGGGAGGAGGTCGCCGAGATGGTGGCTGCCTTTCAGAAGGGCGACATCGACCACGCCCGCCAGGTCAACGCCCGGCTGGTTCCCTCGCACCGCTTCCAGTCGGGCGACCTGGCGCCCAACCCGGTGCCGGCCAAGGCGATGATGCGGGCCCTCGGCCACGAGGTGGGGGAGTGCCGCCTACCCATGGGCCCCACGCCCGAGGGGCTCGAGGAGCAGGCCCGCCAGGTGCACGCCGCCCTGCATGCCTGACCCACGACGTATGCCCGACCCCCCCCGTCGTCAGGATTCCGTCAGGATCGTCTTTCTCGGGGGCCTGGGTGAGATCGGCCGGAACTGCGCCTGCATCGAGGTGGCCGGCCGGATCATGCTCCTGGACTGCGGTCTCATGTTCCCAGACGTCGACATGCCCGGCGTCGATCTGGTGCTGCCGGACTTCACCTACCTCCGTGAGAATGCCGACCGTGTCGAAGGCTGCATCATCACCCACGGGCACGAGGATCACTGCGGCGGCCTGGCCTATCTGCTGAGGGAGCTGTCGTTCCCGATATTCGGCTCTGCCCTGACCCTCGGCCTGGCCCGCAGCCGCATAGAAGAGGCCGGCCTGCTGGGCCGGACGGAGCTCATCGCCGTCCGGGACGGGGAGCGCCGCCAGATCGGTCCCTTCGACGTCGAGTTCATCCCGGTCACCCACTCGGTGCCCCACGGTTTCGCCACCGCCTTCCACACCCCCCAGGGCGTGATCCTGCACTCCGGGGACTTCAAGATCGACCTGACCCCCGTCGACGGCCGGGCCACTGATCTGGCCCGCATCGGTGCCCTCGCCGACGGACCCGGCATCCGCCTCCTCTTGAGCGACTCGACCAACGCCGAGGAGGAGGGGTTCACCGACAGCGAGCGGCGGGTCGGCCGGGTCCTCGCCGAGCTGTTCGCGTCGCACGCCGACAAGCGGGTCGTCATGGCCTGCTTCGCCAGCCACATCCACCGGGTACAACAGATCGCCGACGCGGCCATCGCCAACGGGCGGACCCTGGCCACTTTGGGCCGCTCGATGGCCCGCAACGTGAGCCTGGCCCGTTCCATGGGCCTGCTGCGCATACCGGACGACAGCATCGTGGACATCGAGCGCATAGGCGACCTCGACCCCCGCCGGGTGTGCGTGGTCTCCACCGGCTCACAGGGAGAGCCCATGTCGGCGCTGGCCCTCATGGCCGCGGCAGACAACAAATGGATCTCCGTCGGAGCCGGCGACCTCGTCGTCCTCTCCTCCCACGCCATCCCGGGCAACGAGACCAACGTCGGCAAGGTGATCGACGGGCTCAGCCGGCTCGGTGCCGAAGTGGTGCATTCCGGCTTGGCCGAGGTCCACGTGAGCGGCCACGCCAAACGGGAGGAGCTGAAGATCCTCCTGTCGATCGCCCGGCCCGAGTGCTTCATACCGGTGCACGGCGAGTTCCGCCACCTCAGCCATCACGCCCGGCTGGCCGGCGAGATCGGGGTGGCGGAGGACAAGATTCTGCTCGCTGAGGACGGTGACGTGGTCGAGCTGGACGACGACGGGATCGACTTCGCCGGGGAGGTCCCGGCCGGCTACCTGTACGTGGACGGCATCGTCGGAGACGTGGGCCAGGGCGTACTACGGGACCGGCGGGTGCTGTCGGAGGAGGGGGTCGTCGTCCTGGTAGTGACCGTCGACGCCAAGTCGGGCGAGGTCCTTACCGGGCCGGAGATCATCACCCGGGGCTGGGTGTACGCCCCCGAGGCCGAAGAGCTGATCGGCGAAGCCCGCCAGGTGGTGCTCGCCGCTATGGAGGAGTACGCCAACTCGGGCGTGGTCGACTTCGAGACGCTCCGCCGGCGGGCCCGCTCCGCCCTCGGCAAATTCGTCTCCGAGCGGACCCGGCGCCGGCCCATGATCGTCCCGGTGGTGATGGAGGTCTGAACCCGGGCAAGCCCGGGTAGTCGCTGTTATCTCTGTTGCTCCTGTTACTGTCGTTGATGTTGTGACTACAGCAACCCGACGCCGTCCGGCTCGGAGCCGTTCGGGTTCCACTGCGAGGGGTCGCCGGCGGCGCCCCCCGCGGTGGCGCAGCGCGAGCAGGGGGGGATCGAGGCCCGAGGGGCTGTCCCGTCTCATCGGTCGCCAGGCCGATGATGTGTGGGGCCTGGTCCTCCTCCTGGTTGCTGTCCTGTTCGCACTGGGGATCTACAGCGGCGACCTGGCCGGCCCGGTGGGCCGCCTGGTCAATCGCTTGGCCGGGGACCTGTTCGGATGGGCCCGCATCCTGCTTCCGCCCCTCCTTGCCTATCTGGGATGGACCCTCATACGTGAGGTGCATCCCCGCCGGGGCCGCCCGCCGGCCGAGGACGAGCGGGTGCGGCCGCCCGTGCGGGTGACCGTGGGTGCGGTCGTGGTCTTGATGGCCGCCGCGGGGATCGCCGACCGGCTCCACGGTCCGGATCGTTGGGCCGGTGTCGTGGCCCGGCTCAGGGGGGCGGGCGGCCTGGTGGGGATGGGAGTGGCCGGGCCCATCGGCGCCGGGCTCGGCTCGTGGGGCACCGGCCTGGTGCTGGCCGTGCTGGTGCTGATCGGGGTGTTGGTAATGACCGCCACGTCGGCCCGCCAGGCCGTCGTGTTGTCCGCCGCCGTCCTATCCGCCCTGGCCCGGGGGGGTGTAACTGTGGTGAGGGGGGTCGCGTCGGCGCCGGCCCGGGCCGAGCGCATGGAGGCTCAGGAGCGTCACCCGTCGGCGCCGACGGGCCACCACAGCATCTACGACGGGGAGGCGGACACGCCACCGGCGGCGGCCGCCCTGAGCCGACCCGAGCCGGATCGGCCACCGGTGTCGGTGCGGCTCCCCGCGCCGGTCGAAGCGCCCTCAGACGCGGAAGAGGCCGGCGGAGAACCCGAGCAGCTGTCGATCTCCCTCGGCCCAGCCGCCGAGGGAGGGACGTGGCGTCTCCCACCTGCCGCCCTGCTCAAGCGGTCGAAGGCGGCCGAGGTGAACCTGAAGCAGATCGAGGCCCTCGGTCATACCCTCGAGGACGCCCTGGCCGCCCACGGGGTGGAGACCCGGCTGGTCGGCATGACCGTCGGCCCGACC
>JAFAWZ010000316.1 GCA_019241495.1 Acidimicrobiales bacterium
TCGCGAGACCTTGCTGCCGCTGCTGATCATGCCCGTGGTTGCGCCTGTGTTGCTCGGTGGCACCCAGGCGTGGATGGCCGCTCTAGGCCTCTCGAGCACCGACGGCTGGAAGTGGCTGTCGCTGATCGGGAGCTTCACGGCCATCTATGTGGCTCTCGGGATCCTGTCGTTCTCGACCCTCTTGGAGGAGAGCTGATGGCCGTCTCAAGCGTCTCAGTGCTACCGGCCCGGGTCGCTCCGGTTGGCGCCGCGCCTCGGGCGGGCACCGGGAACTCGGTCACCAAGGTGCTGGGGGTGGCATCCATCGTCTCGCTGGCCCTCACCGCGTGGTTGGGTCTCGACGTCTCGCCGCCCGATGTGACCCAGGGTGAGCTGGTCCGGCTGATCTATGTCCACCCAGCCGCCGCGACCGTCTGCTACGTCGGCTTCGGCCTCTGCGCCCTGGCCAGCCTCGCCTACCTGTGGCCCCGGACCCGGAGCCGGCGCTGGGACCGGCTGGCTGCTGCCTCGGCCGAGGTGGGAGTGGTCTTCTGCGCGGTCACGCTAATCACGGGGTCCATATGGGGGCGTGGGTCGTGGGGGGTTTGGTGGACGTGGGATGCCCGCCTCACGTTGACCGCCCTGTTGTTCGCCGTCTTCGTCGGTTACCTGGCGCTGAGACGGACCGGCGGTGACCCCGAGGCGAGGGCCAAGCGCTCGGCTGTCGTGGCCATCCTCTGCGCCCTGCTGGTGCCGGTGGACCACTATGCGACCAGCTGGTGGACCACCCTTCATCAGGGCAACACCCTCACGCGGGCCAATCCCCTCATCCACGGCATGCAGCTCTACACCATGCTGCTGTCGTTCCTGGCGTTCGGGCTGTTGTTCGCCTGGCTGCTGGTGCACCGCTACCGCGTCGAGGTCCTCGAGGACCGCTATGAAGAAGAGGGTTTTGCTGCAGCCATCGCCGAACGACGCGCTGAGGGCGTCCCCGGATGAACGGCTACGTGGCCGGCGGTTGGGGGGCCACCGCGGTGGTGATCGCTCTGTACGCCTGGCGAACCATCCGAAGGGGACGCGTCCTCGGCCGGCGCCTCCCTCCGGGCGAGCAGACGTGGCGCTGAGCGGGGGGCTGCCGCTCACTTCAGAATCGCCCCCCGAAGCGGACGGCCGGGTCGCTGTGCCCCCTGCGCCCCGGCTGCGCACCCGTACCTTCTTCGGCTCGCCGGGGCGCCGGCTCGGCGCCGCCGTGGTAATCCTCGGCGCCATCGGTTTTCTCGTGTACCAGGGTCTCGGGAACGCCACGGTCTACTTCAAGACGGCTGATCAAGCGGTCGCCGACCGGGCCTCCCTCGGCACCAAGCAATTCCGCATCGAGGGGACGGTTCAGAACGATGTCAGGCAGGCCGGCGGCCAGACCGACTTCTCGATCTACGCCAACCGGGTCACGGTCCGGGTGGTCGACAGCAAAGAGC
The DNA here is from genome assembly GCA_019241495.1 of Acidimicrobiales bacterium. Taxonomy (GTDB): domain Bacteria; phylum Actinomycetota; class Acidimicrobiia; order Acidimicrobiales; family Palsa-688; genus JAFAWZ01. Next base: position 1,455 of record JAFAWZ010000316.1, read on the forward strand.
CACCCCAGCTGTTCAAGCCGGGCATACCAGTGGTGCTCGAAGGGCACTGGTCGGGTTCCTACTTCGCCAGCGACCTGGTGATGGTCAAGCACTCGGCGAGCTACAGCGCGGCCCACCCTGACCGGTTGGAGCCCCAGGCGCCTTCGAGCTCGTCTGTCCCTGCTGGCGGGAGCGGGCCGTGAACGCCGCCGCCGGACAGAGCGCCCTCGTGCTCGCCTTCGGGGGGGCCCTCGTCGGCTTGGCCGTCCTCGTGGTCGGCCTGGTGAAGGGTCGGGCCAACCTGGTGCGGGCCGGGCGGGTGTACACGTGGGTCATCCTGGCCGGCGCGGTGATCGCGACCGCGGCCATGCAGCATGCCCTCATCACCCGGGATTTCACCGTCCGCTACGTGGCCGACAACGACAGCCTCTCCACACCGCTGCTCTTTCGTATCTCTGCCATGTGGTCCAACCTGGCCGGGTCGATCCTGCTGTGGGGCTTGGTCCTGGCCATCTACCTGGTCGCCGTCGTAGTGCATTTCCGCAAACGGGCCGACGACCCACTCATCGGGTGGGCCACGGCCATCGGTTATCTGATCGCCGCTTTCTTCTTCGGGCTGATGCTCTTGGCCTCGAACCCGTTCACCAAAGTCCACGGTGTGGCGCCCACCGACGGGCCGGGGCCCGACCCGCTGTTGCAGAACCACATCCTGGTGGCGTTCCACCCGCCCCTCCTCTACCTGGGATTGGTCGGCTTCACCGTGCCGTTCTCCTTCGCCTGCGCCAGCCTGATCACCGGCCGGGTGGGGGAGGGATGGCTGATCGAGACCCGCCGGTGGACGTTGTTCGCATGGGGCTTCTTGACCATCGGCGTGATCCTCGGGGCGTGGTGGAGCTACGAGGTCCTGGGATGGGGTGGGTACTGGGCCTGGGACCCGGTCGAGAATGCCGCCTTCTTGCCCTGGATCACCGGCACCGCCTACCTGCACTCGGTGATGGTCCAGGAGCGCCGGGGGATGCTCCGCGTCTGGAACCTCTCGCTCCTGGTCGCCACGTTCAGCTTGACCATTCTGGCCACCTTCTTGACCCGGTCCGGGGTGTTGAACTCGGTTCACTCGTTCAACAACACGGGCATCGGCCCGGCGCTGCTCAGCTTCTTCGGGGTGGTCGTCATAGGTTCGATCGGTTTGTTGGCCTGGCGCGGCGACATGCTGCGCTCGCCCGGCTCGATCCAAACCCCTGTATCGCGCGAAGGGGCCTTCCTGGCCAACAACCTGTTGTTCGGGGCGTTCGCTCTGATCGTGTTGCTCGGGACGGTGTTCCCTTTGATCGCCCAGGCCGCCGCCGGCGAGCAGATCACCGTGGGGTCGCCCTACTTCGACCGGATGACCATGCCGGTCGTGGTCTGCATCCTGTTCTTGATGGCGGTCGCTCCGATCCTTCCCTGGCGCCAGGCGTCGCCCGGCTTGGTTCGAACCCGGCTCTTCTGGCCAGCCGCGCTGGCAGTAGCGACGCTAGTGGCCTGCGTGGCCGCTGGGGTGCGGGGCCTCAACCCGCTTCTGGCCTTCGGGCTCGGGGCGTTTGCGGGAGCCTCCGCGCTGCGCCAGCTGGTCCTGGAGGTCCGCAGGCGGGGTCTGGGCGGGTTCGCGGGCGCGACCGGAGGGGGGATGGTCGTTCACATCGGCGTGGTGTTGATCGCTGTCGCGTACGCGGCCAGCCACTCCTACGCCCAATCGGGCAGGCTGACCCTCTCCCCGGGGCAGGCCGCGGCGTTCGACGGCCATACCTTCGCCTACCAGGGCGCCCGGAACGTGGCCACCTCCAGCCACACCGCTCTGGAGGCGCTGGTCCGGGTGGACAGTGGCCGCGCCTACGCGCCCGCCATCACCGACTTCCCCGACGCCACCGAACCTATTGGCACACCGTCTGTCAAGAGTAGCCTGACGGAGGACATCTACCTCACCATCCAATCGGCGCCCGCCGCCCCAGGGGGGAGCGTCGTCATCGGCGTGATCGTGGAGCCCCTGGTCAGTTGGATCTGGATCGGCGGGTCGGTGATCCTCGCCGGCACCGTCCTCTCAGCGTGGCCCACCCGGCGCACGACGCGAGGTCTTGGTGCCGCCCGGCGCCTCAGTGTCGGTGGCGACGTTGCGGCCGCTGATGTCTTGGCCGCTGATGTCTTGGCCGCTGATGTCTTGACCGCTGATGTAGCGGCTGCTGACACTGTGGCCGCGAATGGCGGCAGTGAATCATGAGCACCCTGGAAGCTGTCGCAAAACTACTTTCAGGTGGGAGAGGGCGGCGGCTCGTCCCATCCCCGGGGTGCGAGCGGAGGAGAGAGTTGGTCAAAGACGAGCCGCTGCCCTTTCGCGGGTTTTGCGACCGCTTCGTGGACAGCCTGGACGCTCGACCCGCCGGCCCGCCCGAGGAATCGGTCGTAGTGCCGCCGGAGGGATCGGTTCCGGGCTCCCCAGAGGACCCGATGGCCGGCGGCGGGGGCGGGACGCCGGGCTCGGCCGACCCTCCCCCGGGGGGAGGGGGCGGCGACGGATCGGGCGGTGGGCGCAAGGTGCCCCGGTCGAGGCTCGTCCTCTATACCTCGCTGGCCGTGGGCGTCGTGGTCGCCATCCTCATTGCCCTGCTCGCCTCGTCCAAGTCGGGGTCTCCCGGCGCGGCGGGCAGCCCGCTGATCGGCCGGACGGCTCCCGAAGTGGCCGGATCCGGCCTGTCCGGGGGGCCCGGCGACTACTCCCTCGCGACGTACCGGGGCAAGTGGGTGCTGGTGAATTTCTCAGCCAGCTGGTGTGTGCCGTGCCGGCAGGAGACGCCCCAACTGATCCAGTTTGCTGCTGAGCACCAATCGCCGGGAGATGCCGTGATCCTCGCGGTGTCGTTCGACCCCACAGACAAGGCGAACCTGGCCGCCTTCTTGAGGTCCAGCCACGCCACCTGGCCAGCTGTCGACGATCCCCAGGCCCAGGTCGCCTACGGGGTAACCGGCATTCCCGAGTCCTACCTGGTGGCCCCCAACGGGATAGTGGCCGCCAAGTTCATCGGCGGGGTCACCTCGGCCGAGATCGATTCGTTCATCAAGCGGGTGACGCCGGCGCCGGGCGCGTGAAGGCCGTCTTCAAATGGGGTCCCTGGGCCGTCCTCGTTGCGGTCGCCGCGGTAGTGCTGGCGTTCGGCCTGTCGCGCAGCAGCCACCCCAGCTTGGATGCCCGGGTGCAGCACATCGCCGGTCTGGTGCGCTGCCCGACCTGTAACGGCGAGTCGGCCGCGGTGTCGCAGTCGGTGCCCGCCGGTGCCATCCGGGCTCAGATCCGTCAGGACCTTCAAGCCGGCCAGAGCCAAGGGCACATCCTGCAGAGCCTGGTGCAGTCCTACGGGCCGTCCATCCTCGAGAAGCCAGGGGCGGCCGGCATCGGCCTGGTTGTGTGGGTGCTTCCGGTGGTGGGGTTCGTCGCCGGGGCGGCCGGTCTCACCTTGGCCTTCATGCGATGGCGGGGCCGGCCGGGTGAGGCCGAGGAGCCTCGGACGGACTCCTTCTCGCCCGCGCCCCTTTCGCCCGAGGCGGTCACCCGGCCCGACTCGGCGGCCCCTCCGTCGGCTGATGCGGAGGCCGGAGCGCTGGAGGCCGGCCCTCCGGAGGCCCCGGCTCGCCCGAGGTGGTCCAGACGGAGGTGGGCGGCCTCTCTGGCTGGCGCCGCCGTCGTCGCAGCCGGGGTGTCCTGGGCAGTGGTCGCCTCTTCGGGGACCCGGCTGCCGGGCCAGGAGATCACCGGCCAGAGCGGGCTCTCGGCCGCCGCGACGACCGCCGACCTCCAAGCCGCCGACCGGGACGCGGCCGCGAACCGACCGGTCGACGCCATCAAGGAGTACCAGAAGGTGCTCAAGGCCGATCCCAACCAGACGCAGGCGCTCACGGGCGAAGGGTGGCTGCTCGCCCAGACCCAGCAGCCGGCCCTCCTGCAGCAGGGCCTGTCCATGCTGGCTCGGGCCGAGAACGTCGATCCCACCTACGCCCCCGCTCACGTCTACCGCGGCATCGCCCTGCTGGCCGAGGCCGACTATGCCGACAGCGTTCCGGAGCTGCAGTGGTACCTGGCTCACAGCCCCGATCCGCAGCTCGTCCCTCAAGTGCAGAAGGCCCTGACCCAGGCCCAGGCCGGTGTGGCTGCGACCAAGGCGGCCCAGCCCACGGCACCGGCAGGAACGGCCGGCACTCCAAGTTTGAAGCGTGAGTGAGGAGCAAGATGACTGCTCCAGGCACTCCCCGCTCCCCGGTCTAACCCGCCGCTCCGGCCCACAACCGCCGCAGCCGGCCGATCACCTCGGGTAACGCAGTCACCGCCAGGTCGATGTCTTCCTCCGTTGTGGGCCAGCCCACCGACAACCTCAGGCTGTGGTCGGCATCCACCCCCATCGCCTGCAGGACCGGGGAAGGCTCGAGCGTCTCGGAAGAGCACGAACTACCCGAGTGGGCGGCCACGCCGGCCTGGTCGAGCCCGATGAGCACCGGCTCGGCTTCGACCCCGCCGATCCCGAGGCAGACCAGGTGGGGAAGGCGGGCGGTTGGATCTGCCGGGCCGTAGATCGAGACGTCGGGGATGGCCGAGGCGGCCTCCCGGAGGCGCCCGACGAGGTGCGCCGACCGGTTCCCCGATGCTTCGAGGACACCTGGCGCGCCGAGCAGGGCGGCGACCGTTCCGAACCCGACGGCGCCCGCGACGTTCTCCAGCCCGCCTCGGCGAGCCCGCTCCTGGGCGCCGCCCACGATCAACGGGGGCAGGCGCAGCCCCCGCCTGACCAGCAGCGCGCCCATGCCCCGCGGTCCGCCGAGCTTGTGAGCGCTGATCGACATGAGATCGGCGCCGAGATCGTCGAAACGGATCGGAACATGGCCCGCCGCCGCGGCCGCGTCGACGTGCACGAAGGCGGATCCCCCCCCCCGGCACACCCTCACGATCTCCTCGACAGGTTGGATCGTTCCCACCTCGTGGTTGGCCAGCTGGCAGTGGACCAGGCTCACCGGCCCCGAAGCCGGCCCCGAAGCCGGCCCTGAAGCGAGGGCCGTCATGACGGCTTGCGGAGAGATGCGGCCCTCGCTGTCCGCGCCGATGGCCAGAACCGACGCCCCGTACCGCTGCGACGCGTCCCGCACCGCGCTGTGCTCGACGGTCGAGACCACCACCTGCCCCGGTCGCTCGGCCAGCGCACCGAACGTGGCCGCATTTATGGCCTCCGTCGCTCCGGAGGTGAAGATCACCTGCCGGGCCCGGGTACCGAAAAAGGCGGCGACCTGCGCCCGCGCCCCTTCGAGGGCGACCCGGGCCATGCGTCCCTCGGTGTGTACCCGGCCCGGATCGGCGGCCGAGATCCACGGGTCCATGGCTTCCAACGCCTCGGGATGCACCGGGGACGTGGACGCGTGATCGAGGTAGGCGCGCCGGCTCACCCCGGGATCTACACGATGCTCACGCAGGCATCGTCGCCGAGCGCACGCGACGACTCGGTGGCCACGACGGCCTCGCCGTAGAGCTCGGCGAGCATGCCTCGGACCATCCCGCGGTCAACCGCACAGATGACCGGATGCTGCCTGGCGGTGTCGAAGAAGGGGCAGGAATCCTTTATCAGGGCCAGAGATCCGCCTCGGGCCTCGGCGTGAGCTTCGAAGCCGTGGGCGGTCAAGGCGTCGGCGATGGCGTGCAGCGCGACGCGGAACGACCGGTGCCCGTCGCCGGGCGACATCTGGCCGGCCAGGCGCCGGCCGTATTCCTCCCCGACCGCCTCGGCCATGGTTTCGGCCTGGCCCGCCGGGATCCGGGCCAGCGCCTCCCCGAGCAGCATGATGAGCAGATCGTCGCCCCGGCGGGGCCCGGGAATGCCCGTCTCCTGCGCGGTCGTCCGGTACCGCTTGGAGGGCCTACCGGCGCCGCTGCCCGTAGGTCGCAGGACGAACACCTCCAGGTAGCCACCGGCTGTCAACTTGTCGAGGTGATGGCGGGCCACGTTCGAGTGCAGGGCGAACCGTTCGGCCACCTCCGACGCCGTCACACCTTCGGTGTGCTCCCGGGCGAACAGGTAGATCTGGCGCCGAGTGGGATCCCCGAAGGCGGAGGTGACCGCGGCGACAGCCGCCGAGAACTGTTCGTCGCGCATAACAGGTCGGTCACCGTCTGCGGGCCCGCTGCGGGCTGGCTCCGCGGGCGCCGGCTGGTCCTCTAACGGCCCCACACGAGTATTCTACCTATCCGCGTAGTGGAAATCGCCGCCGGCCGGCGTCGCACCGAAGCTGCAGGGAGAACAGCCCATCCATGGCTCTCAGCGAGCAACAACTTCTAGACGCTCTCCGCCCCGTCACCGACCCCGAGATCCAGATGAGCATCGTGGACCTGGGCATGGTACGCGGCCTGAGGGTGAAGCGGGGCCGGGTGGCCGCGACCATCGCGCTGACCGTCGCCGGTTGTCCGATGCGCGAGGAGGTGACCCGCCGGGTCAGAACGGCCTTGATGGCCGTGGCCGGCGTCAAGGAGGTCGACGTCGAGCTGACCGTGATGACACCGGACGAGCTCGAGGCCGTCCGACGGCGCGTCGCTGGGGCCGGGGCCCCCGCGGCGTGGGGCCAGGCTGGGGCCGATGGCGGTCACGGCCACACCCACGGGCCGGGTGGCCACCAGCCCTTGGGTCACGAGCAGGGTCGCGCCAACCCGTTCGGCCCCCGCAGCAGGACCCGGGTGATAGGGGTCGGCTCCGGCAAGGGCGGGGTGGGAAAGTCCTCGGTGACGGTCAACCTGGCCGTGTCCCTGGCCCGAGCCGGCCACGACGTCGGGATCCTCGACGCCGACGTGTACGGGTTCTCGATTCCCGGGATGCTGGGTGTCGACGAACCGCCCACCGTCCAGGATCTGAAGATGGTGCCGCCGGAGGCCTACGGGGTGCGCTGCATCTCGATGGGGTTTTTCATCGAGGAGCAGCAGCCGGTGATCTGGCGGGGACCGATGCTCCACAAGGCACTGGAGCAGTTCATGGTGGACGTCGACTGGGGCGATCCCGAGTTCCTGCTCGTCGACATGCCGCCCGGCACCGGTGACGTGGCCCTCTCAATGGCTCAGTACCTGCCGACCTCCGAGCTCTATGTGGTGACCACGCCGCAGCCGGCGGCCAAGCGGGTGGCGCAGCGCACGGCCTACATGGCCAAGAAGCTCAACCTGCCGATACGCGGCGTCATCGAGAACATGAGCTGGATGTCGGGGCCCGACGGAGGGCGGCAGTACCTCTTCGGGGAGGGCGGCGGCGCCCATCTCGCCGGGGAGATCGGGGTGCCCCTCCTGGCCCAGATCCCCCTCGACGTCGACCTGCGGGTGGGTGGCGACGTTGGGCGCCCGATCAGCGCCACCAACCCCGATTCCGAATCCGCTCGGGCCTTCGCCGGGCTGGCCAGCGCCATCGTCAGCAAGGGACGGGCCCGGGTCTTCCGTCCCGAGCTCACGGTGAGGTAGGGGCGCGGCCGAGGCCGAGGCGAAGGTACACCCCGCACTGTTCGTGACGCGTTAACCGCAAATAGTGCGGCCAACGCGTCACAAAGCGACGTTGTGGTCACAAAGATGGGCCCCCGGTCGAGCGGTGACACCCCAAAGGGCGTGTCTCTCGTATAAGAAGGTCGCGTGACCCCGCGCGACGAGACGCCAGGGGACCCTAGGTCGTCGCCCGTCGGCCGCCGGGTCGTCCTCGGCATGCTTGGCCTGGGGGCGGCCGGCGTCGTGGTCGGCAAGTCGGTGCAAGACGCGGTCAGCTCGGCCCTGGCGCCGATACAACGCAACGATCCCACCGGGCTGACCGGACTCCTTCCGGGCAACTACTTCCGCATCTACACGGTCACCAACGGCTACCCCTCGACCACCGAGCAGAAATACCGGCTGGTCATCGACGGGCTGGTCGCCCGGTCCCTCGATCTGACCGTCGCCGACCTTCAAGCCCTGCCCCCGACGACTCTGGTCCGGGACTTCCAGTGCGTGACGGGATGGCGGGTGCCTGGTGTCCACTGGCAGGGCGTGCTGCTTTCGACCCTCCTCGACCAAGCGGGAGTCCAACCTGGGGCCCGGGCTCTTCGCATCGAGTCGTTCGACGGGGTCTACGCCGAGAGCCTCACCCTGGACGAAGCTCGCCGGCCTGACGTCATGGCCGCCTACTCGATGCTCGGAGGGCCGGTGTCGACCGAGCACGGGGGACCGGT
>JAFAWZ010000075.1 GCA_019241495.1 Acidimicrobiales bacterium
GTCGAGCAGGTGCTCGACGACGTCCCACATGCTGGCCGCGTCGAGCGAGCCGTCGGGGACCTCACCGTCGACTTCGCTCGCCAGCACGGCGTGGAGACCTCTGGTTCGAGCCACTTCGACGGCGCGCGCCTCCACGTCGGCACCAACCGCGGTGATGCCGCGTCCCGCGGCGTAGGCCAGGAAGTTGCCGACCCCGCACCCGATGTCGAGGACAGACCGTATGGGTCCGATCCGGTCCTCGGCCAGGCGCAGCACCCGCTCGTAGCGTTGTTCGTATTCCGCCAGCACGGCCGGGTCGCGGTAGACGGAGAACTTGTAGTCCTCCCAGTACGCCGACTCCCGGACCGGACCGTCGAAGACGGCCCGGTCCCGGGCGAAGAACTCAGTCCGGCAGCTACTGCACCGATACAGCCGGTAGGACTCCTCCACCAGCAAACTGGTGGGCTGCGCCCATCGCCCGCAGGCCGGGCAGAAAGCGGTCACCCGCGGATCGTACCCGGGGGTTTCGTCACGGCACGGCCAGGATGACCTTGATCGGCGCGGCCAAGCTTAGGCCACCCAGGGACCCAAGGAACCCGGCGTCGCCGAAGTTGAAAGTCCCGCCGTCGCCGCCAGCAAGCCGGTAGCCCTGCCCATCCGGAGTCGCCGCCGCAGCCACAATCGGCTGCACCAAATGCACAGCACCCAACGACCCGTAGAACTTGGCCGTACCGAAACTGAACACCCCACCGTCAGCCGCGAACAGCCAGAAGCCCTGAGTGGCCGCCGGAGGCGGAGGCCCTTGAGGGGTGGCCGTGGCACTGGCCGAAGCCGGCCCCGACCCCCCGCCGTTGGTCGCCGTCACGGTAAAGGTGTAGGCCTGCCCGTCGGTCAGCCCGTTAACCATGGTGCCGAGGTTGGTGCTGTGGGTATCGATCACCGTCGGACTTCCTGAGACGGTGGAACCCACATACTCGTTCACCACATAGTCAGATGGGGCCCCACCGGTGGTCGGCGCAGCCCAGCCGAGATTTACCGTGGTGTCACCCGGAGTGGCGGTGAGCCCAGTGGGCGCGCCCGGCACCGGAACTCCCGGCGTGGCCGTGGCACTGGCCGAGGCCGGCCCGGATCCACCGGCGTTGGACGCCGTCACCGTGAAGGTGTACGCCTGCCCGTTGGTGAGGCCGTTGACGTTCAAGCTGAGATTGGTGCTTCCTGTGTCGATCACCGTCGGGCTTCCAGAAACCGTGGAACCCAGATACTCGTTCACGATGTAGTCGGTCGGCGCCCCCCCGGTTGCGGGGTAGTTCGGGGGCAACCCTCCAGTGGCGGATGCCGACCACGACAGGGCGACCGACCCGTTCCCGGCGGTCGCGATGAGCCCGGACGGCTGACCTGGGGCGACGACACCGGCGGCGGAGACGGTGATCTCCCGGACCCGGTTTCCGTTGTCGGCCTGGTTGGCGCTCGGCACGGTTTCGATGCCTTCCGAGACGAAGACATTCCCTGTGCCGTCAACCGCCACTGCGCAGGGCTCACCCAAGTGGGCGGCGGTCGCGGCCCCGCCGTCGCCGCTGTCGGTCGTCGAAGAGGTTGAACCGGCGATGACATACGTCGTCCCGGCCGTCATGGCCTGGCCGTAGAAGGTCCCAGTCTGGGTGGCGACCACCTCGACCTCGTTGTTGAACGGGTTGGCGGTGACGATGTTGCCGTTGGGGTCGATGGCCTCGCTGTTGGGCGTATTGGGGTAGGCGAAGTCACCGGCCGTGTTGAAGAGACCGTAGATGTCGCCGGCCGTCATGTCCTGGCCGTAGTAATGCCCTGTAGTACTCGGAACCACCAAGATGCGACCGTTCAAGTTGTCCAGGATGAGGAGGTTCCCGGCACTGTCGGCAACGGCGTCGACCGGGTTGTCCAACCCTGAGCTGGTCGCCGGACCGCCGAGGACCGGGGGGGCGGTCCCATTGCCAGCCACCGTCTGGACCAGACCGGGAGTGCAGGTGATGCCGTAGACCACAGCACTGGACTCGCAGCGCACCGTCACCTTCTCATGGCCCGTATCAGCGATGATCAGGTTCCCGTGGGTATCGACCGACACACCGTGGGCATCGTTCAGAGCCCAAGCCGGCGTCCCGGTCGTGCTGCCGACGAGAGCAACCTTCTGTCCTGCCGTGCCGTCGGTGCTGAAGTCGGAGTCATGGCCCGTCTGGGCGAACACGAGGTCCACCTCGGCCGTCGGGCTGGTGCCGTCGGTGGCCTGGGCCACGATGAGGTTGTCGGAACGGTCCACGCCCACCCGCTTGGGAGTGCTGAGCCCGGTTTCTACCTGGTAGATGTTCCCGACTGTCATGGGCTTGCCGAAGTAGGTACCGGCCACCTTGGGGACCATCTCCACCGCGTTGTTGTTGGTATCCGCGATGAAGAGGTTCCCGTGGCTGTCGAAGGCCAGGCCCTGGGGGGCGGCCAGACCGGTCTGCGGAGAGGCGGTCGCCCCCACGGAGCTGTTGGGCGTTCCATTCGCCGGCGGCGAGTTGGGTGCTGGGTTGGGCAGGTTGCCCCCGCCGCCGGGAGTGGGTACCCCGACATAGGTCGAGATGGTCGGCGCAGGCGCCGCTGATGCCGCTTGAAGCCCTATCATCCCCGACACCGCCCCGACCAGTGCCACCGACACGGTGCCCGCAGCCACCATCGGGATACGCGCCCGGACGCGCTCCACCACTCGTCTGTTGCGGTTCATTTCAAAGCCCCTTTGCCTGCTATATACCCGCGTCTCACGTGACGCTTGCCCTATGGGTTCATGGCCAAGATAGCGGCAGTTCGCCGGCGAGACAACCACCCTTCGTATTTCTCACTTCTCGTTCGAGAACAGCCGCGCCGTTCGCTCTCATGGAGCGCCGGTAGTCTCGCCGGTCGTGCGCCGGCTCCGGGTCCTCGTCGTCATCGACTCGCTCGGACTAGGGGGGGCGGAGCGCCTCCTCGTAGCCTTCGCCACCGCGGCCTCGAGCGCTGGTCTGGACGTCGAAGTCGCATCCATCAGCTCGTCCGAAGACCCCCGCAACGAGATGCTGGTCGAGCTGCGGACAGTCGGGATCGAGCCACAGTTCCTCGGCATCCCCCGCCTTCTGTCCGCCCGTGCGGTCCCCAAGCTGGTACAGGCCATCCGCACTTCGGGGTGCGATGTCGTACACGCTCACCTGGAGTATGCAGCAACCCTCGCTACCCCGGCCGCTCGTCTGGCGGGCAAGCCCATCGTGTCCACCTTCCATCACGTGCCTTCAGGTCGCCTCAGCTGGAGGGGCGCGGTCCGGGAACGGCTCGCCGTGGCAGTGGCGAGCCGAGGCCAGCGCACCATTTTCGTGTCCCGCGCCTCCATGGCAGAGTTCGCCCATCGCTACCCGCGCTGGCAGCGCCGGTGGATGGTGGTCCCCAACGGCATAGACCTGGCCCATTTCACCCCTGACGCGGCCTCCTTCCCCGATGACCTCGGGATCCCGTCCGGCGCCGCGGTCAGCGTGCTCCCGGCCGCCCTTCGGGGTTACAAGGGCCACGAAGCGGCTATCGAAGCGTGGCCCGAGGTCCGCGCCGCGGTCCCGAACGCGGTCCTGCTCTTCGCCGGCTCGGGGCCGCAAGAGCTGGCCCTCCGGGCTCTCGCCGAGAAGCGCGAGGTGGCCGGTTCGGTGGTGTTCGCCGGATTCCGGACCGATGTGGCCCGGCTTCTCCAAGCCGCATCGCTGGTCGTACTTCCTTCGGAAAGCGAGGCTCTGCCAACCGTGTTGATGGAGGCAGCCGCGTGCGGCCGAGCCGCCGTAGCGTCGACAGCGGGCGGGATCCCGGAGGTCGTTCAAGACCACGTCACCGGTTTGCTCGTACCGCCCCGCGACCCGGAGGCGCTGGCCGCAGCCGTGACCGAACTGCTCGTCAACGAGGGGCGCCGCCGGGAGATGGAGACCGCCGCCCGCGACCGAGCGGAGGCCCAGTTCAGCCTGACCCACTGGGCCGGTCAGCTCCGAGAGGTGTACGAGTCGGCTATCGGCTGAGGACGCGGCCCTTCATCACCCGGGCCGCGTGACGGGGAACGACGCCGAGGCCCTTCCAGTCCCACTCGGGGTACATGACGAAGCGGCGCAGCTCCCAGAGGGATGTTCCCGGTCCGTTCCATCCCGGGACGGTGGTCACCGCCGCTTGGTACCCCGCTTCGACCGCGGCCCGCACCGTCGCCGAGTCGAAGTCCGACTCGGTCCCGTTCGGGTATGCCAGCAGGTCGACATGGACCCCGATGCCGGCCTCCAATCGATGGCGGGCACCTGCGAGGTCCTCTTGCTGAGCCTCGGGCTCCTCGTTCGCCAGGATCACGTGGCGGCTGCTGTGCGATCCGATCGTGAAACCCTGCCGGGCCAGCTCTCTCGCCCCGTCCCAGTCCAACATGGCCACCGGAGGGCGGTCGGACGGCCCCGGGAGCAGCTGATCGACCAGGCCGTCCACGGCGGCCTGGCGGCCCGGCTCGTCCAGGCCCTTCACGTCCTTCGACACTCGAGCGAAGGCCAAGTCCCTGGCCTCCGGCCCGGTCAGCCCCAGCGACTGCTGCTGCCAGGTCAGATGGAGGCGCTCTGTCGTCGTGAACGCCTGTCCTAGACGCTCCCACCACGGCTCGACCGCCCCGGAGAGGATGTCCGGGCACAAGAAGAACGTGGCTGGCAGCCCCATACCGGACAGGAGGGGGGCGGCCAGATCGAGGTTGTCCCGGTAGCCGTCGTCGAAGGTGATGACCGCAGCTCGGGGCGGGAGCGGGGTATCTCCCCTGAGGCCACGCACCGCCTCGGGCAGATCGATCACGTTGGCCACCCGGGCCAGCGCCTCGAACTGGTGGCGCATCCCGGTGGGCCCCGCACCCGAGGAGGACGGAAAACACCACGTCGACTCCACGTTGTGCCATCCGAATATCAGCACCCGCCGGCTCATTTCGCCCCCCGCCGCGGGAGGCAGAAGACCCGGCTGGGCGCGAGGGACCCTGTCCCTATGATCGGGGCATGGTTCACCACGTGACGCTCGTACCCGGAGACGGGATCGGGCCGGAGGTCATGGACGCCGCATGCCGGGTCGTGGAGGCGACCGGGGTCAAGGTGGAATGGGATGTCCAGCAGGTGGGGCCGCCGGCCATGGACCAGGGTCGCCCTCCCCTGCCCGACGAGGTGCTCGAGTCGGTACGCCGCACCGGCGTTGCCTTGAAGGGCCCGGTCTCGACCCCGGCCGGCAAGAAGGGGTTCCGCTCTGTGAACGTGGGGCTGCGCAGGGAGCTCGGCCTGTTCGGCCAGGTGCGGCCTTGCCGCAGCCGGCCCGGGACGGTGGCGCCGTTCGAGGACGTCGACCTTTGCGTCATCCGCGAGACGACCGAGGATCTCTACGCCGGAGTGGAGTTTCCCGCCGGCAGCGAGGGCGCGGCGCATGTGATCGGGGAGGCTGAGCGCGACGGGCGGGGCACCATCCCCCCGACGGCGGGACTGTCGATCAAGTTCACGACCGAGGCGGCTTCTCGCCGAGTGCTCGAGTTTGCCTTCGACTACGCCCGTCGCCAGGAGAGGACAAAGGTCACCGCCGTGCACAAGGCCACGGTGATGCGCTGCACCGACGGCATCTTCCTCGAGGTAGCCGGGGAGGTCGCCAAGTCCTATCCAGAGCTCGAGTTCGAGACCCTCCAGATCGACAACCTCTGCGGGCAGCTCGTCCGCCGCCCGGCCGCGTTCGACGTGCTGGTCATGGGCATTCACTACGGCGACATCGTCTCCGATTTGGCTGCGGGGCTGGTGGGAGGGATCGGCGTCGTGCCCGGGGTTAACTACGGCACCGAGGGGGTCATGTTCGAGCCGGCCCACGGGACCCTGCCCCGCTTGGCCGGTGCCGATCAGGCCGATCCGACCGCGACGGTCCTCTGCGCAGCCATGCTGCTCGAGCATCTGGGCGAGGTCGAGGCGGCAACCCGGGTCAACCGGGCTGTGGATCGAGTCATCGCCGAGGGCGAGTGGGTCACCTACGACCTGCGCCGCGCCGACGATCCCAGGCCGCCTGCCAGTACTACTCAGATGGCCGATGCCATGATCGACGCCCTCGACTCCCCCGGCCGAGGTCAAGGGCGCCCGTAAGGATCGGATGCCTCCGAGGCCGGCGCTACCGCTCCCAGTGCCTTCCGCCGCATCCTGCGCATGGCCCCGCGGGCGTAGTGGGCGCCGTTGTGCAGGCTCGGTCCGAGGTCCTGCCAGTCGAAGAGGACGAATGCCTGGGGATGCAGCAGCGAGCCGAGCCATTGTCCCGTCGTCAGCTCGCCGTCCCGGCGGTAGTCGAGGAAGGCCCTTACATCCTCGGCCGGGAACCACATCCCGACGTGGTCGCGAAACCGGTCGAGGGGAGGCAGTGGCGTCCCGGCCAGGCGGCCGTAGGCAAGGAGACCGAAGTCGATCCCCGATCTGCGCACCAGCTCGTGTGCGTTGGTGAAGCGCGGGTTGCACTCGATGATCTTCAGCCGGCCGTCCCGGCGATCACGCTTGAACTCGACGTTGCCCATGCCCCGCAGCCCCACGCCCTGGAAGAACCGCAGGCCGAGCTCTGCGACCTCGGGCTGCCACAGCGTCATGTGGTAGGTCCCGAGGCCGAAGCGGGTTGGGTACTGCCGGAGCTTCCGCTTGGTGAAGTGCACCAACGGTTCACCCTCGGAGTCGAGATAGCTGTAATAGGAGCAGCACTCGTCGGTGCCCTCGACGACCTCGGTCAGAAGCATGCCGATGCCCTCCGCCAGTATCGGCTCGAGGAGGCGCCGGGCCTGCTCCGCGGTCTCCACGTGGGAGCCTTTGGCGAAGGGACGGAACCGCCTGGTGAAGACGTGGGACTCCACCGGCTTCAAGGCGCACGGGAATTCGAAACCGTCGAGGAGGGCCAGGTCATCTGGCCCTTTGAGGGTGGCCGTGTTGGGGGCGGGTACACCGATCTGGCGGGCCAGCTCGTAGGTCTCGGACTTGTCGAGCATGGCAAGAAGCACCTTGTCGTCCGCCTCGATGGCCTGATGGCCAGCCGCCTCGATCTCGTTTCGCCGATGGGCGATGAACTCGAGGCCCTCGTCGCTGCAGGGAAGCACGATGCTCCCTCGCCGTTCGTTGGCCAGCCACTGCAGCCAACTGTCACCGGGGTCCGAGCCGGGCGAAGGCCTGACGTAGCGGCTCGCCGCCTTGGAGTGCACCACCGGGGAGTCGTGCACGCTGCCGCCGAGTACCGATACCTCTACACCGGCGCGCTGCAGGCTCCGGGCCACTGAGAGAGCGTTCATCGCCCCCCCCAGGAGCACGG
The DNA here is from genome assembly GCA_019241495.1 of Acidimicrobiales bacterium. Lineage (GTDB taxonomy): Bacteria > Actinomycetota > Acidimicrobiia > Acidimicrobiales > Palsa-688 > JAFAWZ01. Next base: position 7,312 of record JAFAWZ010000075.1, read on the forward strand.
CGGGAGGTCGTGAGCTCACTGACGGCCGGCCGGGTTCTCCGGGAGGACGGGCATGGTTATGCCGGCTTCATCCAAGAGGTTGTCGACCCAGGCATTGCTGAACTCGCCGCGTGCCACGGCGTCCAGGTAGGCGCTTTCGGCTGGGCCTCGGGCGATCAGCCGGGCCAGGAGGTCGTCCGCGATCTCACGGGGTACGACCACCACGCCGTTCAGGTCGCCGACGATCAGGTCGCCTGGCATGACCACGATGCCGCCGACGCTCACCGGATGGTTCACCTCGCCCGGTCCCCGCTGCAGCGGTCCTATGGGAGTGGTCCCCCGGGCGAAGACCGGGAAGTTCCCGAGCCGCAGGACGGCGGGGAGGTCGCGGATCAAGCCGTCGATCACGAAACCCGCGATCCCCCGGTGCCTGGCCTTCATGCTGATGGTGTCGCCCAGTACTGCGGTCATGGTCGACGAGCTGGTGTCGACGACGATCACATCACCGGGCGCGGCGATGTCGAGGGCCTTGTGGACCATCAGGTTGTCACCGGGGAAGCACTTGACGGTGCAGGCCGGTCCGATAACCCGCAGGTCGGGGTGGGTCATCGGTTTGATAGCGGTGTGCATGGTGTAAAGGCGGTTCATGAGATCTGAGATCTCTGGGGTCTCGAAATCCATGAAACCGTTGATCGTCTTGCTATCCGGACGAGCGCTGTTGTAGCGGATGCGGAACCCTGGACCTGGATGAAGTTTGGTGTGTTGTGGCTTGGCGCCCAGCGGTTGCGTCATGATGGGTATGTCCTTTCCTGTTCGTCCGCTTTTTCCTGCCCCTGGACCGGTCGGCCGACCCCACCGCGGGGCGCTCCATGACCCATAGTGTCGGCACCTCGTTTTCGAGGCTGAAGGTGCACCGCTCGTTCGACGTCACCCGATCCGCCTAATTGCAGGCCACAGATCCACCCACAGAGGAGACCCGTACCGAGCATGACCGATGAACCCTCCAAGGTCAACTGGCCGACGAAGACGGTCGGCTGGATCGGGGAGGCCGGTCGAGTCGGCCGTGCCCTCGCGCCAGCCGCTGACCTGCTGCGATCCGTAGGTTGGGGTGCTTACAGGCGGCAGCGACGCTTCGACTCCATGGCTGGCGCCTGGACCTCACGTGTGCGACGCCAGGTGTACCGGTCGATCTGGGAAGATGCCGCGGCCGCCGCCGGTGCCGACTGTCAGGAGCTCTCCGGGGACTTCCTGCTGATCAGCCTCGACGGCCGCCAAACCGTCGTCTGGTATCACACCGTGATGCTGGACTTCGGCCTGAGCCTGCAGCTGGCCGCGGACAAGGTGGCCGTACACGTCCTGCTCGAGCAGATGGGCCTGCCCATGGCCACGCATATGGAAGTCGATGCCGGTAATCGCAGCGCCGCCTGTGCATTTGTCTCGTCAGTCGGAGCACCCTGCGTGGTGAAGCCGGCGCGCAGCACGTCGGGGGGAGAGGGAGTTACTTGTGGAGTCGTGTCGCCCGCCGAGGTCGAGCGGGCCCGGGTCTGGGCTCGCCGGTGGGACTCCCATTTGTTGATCGAACGCCAAGCGCAGGGCGACGAATACAGGTTGCTCTTCCTCGACGGCGAGCTCCTGGACGTGGTCCGTCGTCGACCCCCCGAGGTCGTCGGGGACGGCCAGTCGCCCATCGGGGAGCTCATCGCGACCGAGAACCGACGCCGAGAGGAAAGCGGGGGCCGGCTGGGGACGTCCTACTTGCATGTCGATCTGGATTGCCTTTTGACCCTGGACCGGGCCGGTCTGTCCCTGGCATCGGTTCCGGCCCAAGGCCAGATCGTCCGGGTCAAGACGGCGGTGAACCAGAACGGGGCGGCCCAGAACGAGACGGTCTCACCCGATGCCATCGGACCTGCGCTGATCGCAGACGCGGCGGCCGCGGCGCGAGCCGTCGACCTGCGCTTCGCCGGAGTGGAGGTCATGACGCCCGATCCCTCACGATCACTAGCCGAGGCAGGAGGGCTCGTAGTAGAGGTCAACGGCACGCCGGGGTTGCAGTACCACTACCTGGTGGCCGAGCCGGAGAAGGCCACCCGGGTGGCCCGCCCGGTGCTGACCGCCCTCTTGGACACCAAGCGCACCCGGCTGTTTCGGGAGTCGAACTATCGCTAGGAGCTGATAGGCGGCCGGTCGAGGACCGAGTCGTACACGGCGCTCACTCGGGCCGCCACCCGTTCCCAGGAACCCTCGTCGAGTAGCCGGTCACGGCCGGCCGCCCCCATCCGGTCGGCCAGGCGCGGATCCTCCAGCAGGCGCAGAAGCGCCTCGGCCAACGAGCGGGCGTCTTCAGGCGGAACCACCAGTCCAGCGACGCCGTCGGGGACTGAATCGGCCAAGTCGCCGACATCGGTGACGACTACGGGCCGGCCCAGTGTTTGGGCCAGGCGGACCGCGCCGCTGGCGTTGGACCGCAGGTAAGGAGCAGCGAACACGCGGGCCGACCCGACCAGCTCGGGCACACGCTCGATCGGCAGGTAACCGGGACGCAGAGCCACGTTGCCGATCCGGTCCGCTCGGAGCAGCAATGCCTCGAGCTCCAAGTCCCCGACCAGCGGCCCAGCGACCACGAGCTCGGCTTCGGGCAAGCGGCGCCGTACCTCGGCGAAGGCGTCGAGCAGCACGTCAATGCCCTTGTAGCGAGTCAGGGAGCCGAAGAGCACCACACGCTGGGGGCAGTCCCCTGGAGGAACGACGGGACCGCTGTCGAAGATGCCTTCATGCCCGTGCGGGATCACCACCGGGGCGTCGACCTCCGGAAAGTTCGCCTGCAGATCAGCGCTCGAGGTCTCCCCCAGCACGAAGACCGCGTCCATGGCGCGGTAGCCGCGGGCCAGCCCGGCCCGCAGCAGACGACCCTGGCGGTAAGCCCCGTCGCCCGCGCCCTGCTCCTCGAGGGGAATCGGGGAATGAGCCAGGTCGCTGGCCAGCCCGGCCCACCGTCGCCGGGCGATGGCCGCGGCGAGCAACCCGTCGATGCCGAAGCGCCATTCGCTCCACTGGACCACGTCGGGGCGTACCCGGCGGAGGTGCCTTGCTACCACGGCCCAAGCCGCCACGTGGCGCACGGCCCGGATGACCCGGCGGCTCTTGCGCAGCCACGGGCGCTCGACGCCGGCGCCGGGATGCCACGTCGGCAGGATCGGCAGCACTCGAAAGCGGGGGTGGTCCGAACGCAGCTCGGGTTCCGGACCGGTTACGAGCTCCACGTCGTGTCCCAGCTCGGCCAGGCCCTGGCCCAGCTGGTAGGAGAATTGGAACAGACCCCCCGACGGGGTGAACTCGACGAGGGTCACTCGGCGAGCCGTCACTGCCGTACCAGTAGCCTCGCTCACCGTCCCAGCACCTCCCGGTAAACGGCGGAGAGGTGATCCACCCAGGTTTCTACGCTGAATTCTCTCTCGAAGCGGCGCCGCGCCGCTTGGCCCATGGTGAGCCGCCGGGCCGGATCACGGGCCAGCTCGGATATGGCCCGGGCCAGCGCGCCCGGGTCGTCAGGGGGCACGAGGATGCCGGTATCCGGCGTCACGATCTCCGGGATTCCTCCCACATCGGTGGCTACTGCTGGGATGCCCGCCGCCAGCCCGTGGATGAGGGCAGTGGGCAGCGCATCAGCCAGGCTGGGGTGGACGATCAGATCGGCGCCCGACAGGAGCCGGTCCACGTCCGAGACCCAGCCGGGGAGCACCACGTGACAGCCCGAGCGGCTTGCGGCGTCCCGCACGGCGGGCTCCAAGGGACCTTCTCCGGCCATGACCAGGCAGACCGCTGCCTCGTTCGGGACGAGCTGGACCGCCTCGAGGAGCTGCTCGTGTCCCTTGGCCGGCCGCATCACGGCCAGCATGACCGCCAATAGCTCGCCGTCGGCCACCCCGAGCTCCTCCCGAACAGCCCGCCGGATGGCCGGATGCGGCGGCGGGGGCGAGGCGATCCCGTTGCGGACCGTGACCACCACAGACGGGTCGGCGGCAAAGGCATCCAGGTACCACGCTCGCTGGGCGTCCGACACGGTGATGGTCCGGGCCGCGGTGCGCACCCGGGCCTGGCCTCCGAGCCACTGCTTCAGCTTTTCTACGGGAGAGCCGACGTTTTCAATGCGATGAAGCGTCGAAACCATAGGGATATTGAGGCGACGAGCAGCCGCCGCCCCTACCAAGTCGGCGTGCTTGAGGTGGGTGTGGATCACGTCGGGGCGGAGCCCCGCCACGACGGTCGGTCCGCGCCACAGCGCCGATGGATCCCAGCGGGTCCGCAGCCCCAAGCTTTCGAGAGGAGCGCCGGCCGCCCGGATCTCGGTCGCCACCCGGCTGGCGCCAGGCGTCATCAAGCTCAAGAAGCTGACATCCAATCCTCGCCCGGGACCCACCCGGGCCAGCTCCACCAGCAGCTCTTCCGCGCCGCCTGGAGCCAGACCGTGGATGACATGACATACGTGCAATCGGGCCGACACGGCTGCGACAGTATTCTGGCGCCGCGCGTTCGGCGCGATTCGGTAGGCCGCGTCCTTAGGATGCGGGCATCTAAGTATCCTGGGGCCGGACGGACTCCCATGGAACCATGGGGCATGGAGCAATGGGGCATGAGAAGTGGATAGCAGCGAAGCCCGTTCCCCTATAGAGCGAGGAGCGAGGATGGAAGCCACGGCAGACGACGCCGGCGGTCCGAACCCATCGGAACAGCTGCACCGGCGGCGGACCGTCGCCGGGATAGTGGCCGGGTCCCTCGCCGCACTCCTCGTGGCGCTGGTGGGCGTCGCTCTGATCGCCACTGCGAAGCACCACTGGTCGGCGAAGACCACCGTGGTCGTACTGCCTTCGAGCGGCCTCGATCCGGGTGCCGGGGCGAGCTACTACGACACGCTGAGCCACGGCCAGATCACCTCCACGGTGGCCGCAGTCCTGGGCCTCGGCTCCTACAAGTCGGCGGCGGCCGACGCGGTCGGGCTGTCGCCGGCCGAGAGGTCCCAGATATCGATCACGGCGACGGCGATCACCAACACCGCCCTGGTCACGGTGACCGCCACCGCCCCGACAGCCCAGATCGCCACCGAGATGGCCGACGGCGTGGTGGCCCAAAGCGAACGAGCGGTCGACCAACTGGTCTCCCCCTACGCCGTGTCGGTCGTCAGCCAGGCTGGCAATACCGCGTCGCAGAGCAGCAACCTCAGCCTGGGCAAGTTCCTGGTGGTCCTGCTGGTGGTCGCCATAGCCCTCGGGGTCGGGGTCCAACAAGCCGCCATGCAGCTCATCTCGCTGCTCTGGCGCCGGCGGGCCGCCCAGGCCGAAGTACCGTTCATCGAGCCGGCGGTGGACCCAGTCGTGGAAGACATGCGGGCCTGGACCGAGTTCGGCCGTCCCCGTGCCCGGCCCAACTCCCCAGCGCCTTCGCCTGAGGCAGCCGAACGAGCCCAGGCCGCCGTGCCGAACGCGAAGCGCGCCAATGGTCGGGTGGGGGCGCCACCCGCAGCCCGGGAACCGGACGTCCAAACGGAGATGCCGGATGACGACGAATCGGTGTGGGCCGATCTCAGCGCCCGTGACCGTTACGAGGAGCCGGCCAGCGAGCCTGTGAGGACGCAGACCAGCTCGTCCCGGGGAGATCGTCGCCAGGGTCCTCGCGGCCGACCCTGATCCCATGACCGCCGTCCTCGAGCGGGCTCGGCCGGCCACAGTGCCAGCCGGGCCGGCACCGGCCCCAGACGATTGGCGACGGCGTCTTCGTTTCTTGTGGCCAGTTGCCGGGCTCGGTGCGGCCCTGGGCCTGGCCATCGCCGTGGCGACACACACCACGGTGTTCCTCGCCATCGGCCTGGCCGTGGCCCTGGTAACGGTGTACGCGGCGGTGCAGATCCCCCTTGTGGCGCTGGTCGTCCTGCAGGTCGTGGCGTGGTCGAACGTCAGCACCGTGGCCGGGACCCACCACGGTTTGAGCCTGTACCTGGTGGCGTTGGCGATAGGGGTCACATCCGTGGTCGTGGCGGCCAACCGGGGACGGCGGCAACTGCTCGGCCGTTCGCCCGTCTACCTACTGCTGGCCCTGGTGGTCACCGCCGAGGGGGTCTCGCTGCTGGCCAGCCCGTACCCGTTGACCTCACTGTCGACGCCGACCGAGCGGCTGAAAGACGTCCTCTTTTTCCTGGTGACTGTGGCACTGATACGCGTCAGTGGCCGGGTCATGACAGCCGTCAAGGTCATCGTGGTCACCATCGCCGTGCTGGCCGGGCTGACGCTCATACAGCAGTATCTGCTGCACAACAGCACGACCTTCGGTGGCTTGAGCAAGATCCCGGTGGGCGTCGACGTCGGCTCTGCGACCGTCCGTCATTCCGGACCGGAAGGCGACGTCAACTTCTGGGGCCGGACCATCGTCTTGGTCACCCCACTCGCCCTCTCACTGGGCCTGCTGGCCCGATGGAACCGGATCCGCGGCTCGTCCGGTTGGCGCCGGCTGACCTGGGTCGCGTGGTGCGCCGCACCGGCTGCATTGCTCGGAGGCGAGTACCTGAGCCAGTCACGGGGCGGCCTGATCGCCCTCGTCGTGGGCGTGGTGCTCTGGCTGACCGTGGCGGCGTGGCAGTACCGCAGGTGGCTGATACTTCTCCCGGTGGGCCTGATCCTCGTGGTCGCGGGCGTGCCAGGGCTGGCGACTCGGCTCGGAACGCTCACCGAGCTGACCCACCTGTCGGCCAACACCACTGACCCGTCCTTGCTCCAGCGGGTTCAGGCCCAAGAGGTCGGCCTGGCCATGTTCCGTGCCCACCCCACGACTGGCGTCGGCGTCGGCAACTTCACCGTCGTCGAGCCGAAGTACGTGGATCAGCCGGGGATCACCAACACGGGCCAGATCTTCGCGGCCCATGATCTCTACCTCGAGATCGCAGCCGAACAAGGCGTCATCGGGCTCGGCGCATGGGCCCTTTTCTACGGTGGCGCACTCCTGGTTGCGCTGAGGGCGGCGGTGCTGTCCGGGCAGTTACGGGACCGAGACAGCAGGATGCTCTCACTAGGGGTGCTCTTCGGGCTGGCTGGCTGGGCGGTGGCCAGCATCACTTTGCATCTGTCTGATCTGAACGATCTCCTCGCCATGGTCGCTGTCGCGACGGTCATCGACATGAATGCGCGCGAGGCGGCGGCACGCCGGCCGTGGCCTATCAGCCGGGATCTCTGGGACCCGGAGATCTACCGGCCAGTGCGGCGCGCCCGGCGAGCCGCACTTCTCGCCGGCGTGTCGGTAGTCGGGCTCGGCGCGGTGCTCATGTCAGTTTTCACTGTCTTCGTGCCCCTGCACCGCTCGGTCTATCAAGCGCAGGCAACCGCCAGCGTCGGTCCCACGTCGAGCAGCGCCTCGGGGAACAACGCGTACGCGTGGGACACCGTGGACCGCCAAACCCTCCTCCCGACCCTGGCCGCGATCGCGGCCAACCCCAGGTTCCTCCATCAGGCCGAGACGGACCTGGTCGGACTGTCGGCCCAGCAGGCGGCCACCATCCGGCTTTCTGTAACCGGAGACGTCGCCAACGCGGTGCTCCGCCTGACCGTCGACGCCGATAACCCGGCCGTCGCCCAACAGGTCGCCAACTCGACTCTCGTGGTGGCCCGCACCTATCTGGAGACGTTGATCTCCGTGTACCACATAAATCCGGTTACCACGACCAGTGCCGGCAAGGTCCAGCAGACCAAGCACGACATCAGCCTGGTTCTGGCCGCCATGGGACTGGTGACGCTTTTCGCCGGGGCCCGGGTCGGGCGTCGCACCTACCGGAGATCGCTCGAGAGGGCGATCCTCGGGGGACCGTCGTCGCCCTCCCCTCCCCCCGCACCTGCCCCTACGGCCGGCTCCACGGGAGTCGGGACCCTGCCGCCCGAACCGGTTCCGGTCGCCGTAGCCGACGACGCGGCCGGCGGTGGCCTTACGACCGTGGCGGTGAAGGGCTTCGCCTGGCGGGTCGGCTCCTTCGGCGGTAACCGGCTGGTCGTGTTCCTGAGCACGCTGGCCCTGGCCCGCTTGCTGGATCCCCACGACTTCGGCCTGTTCGCCGCGGCGCTGACCTTCACCCAGTACCTCGAGGTCCTGCTCGACTTCGGGCTCGGTTCCTACCTGATCTATCGGCAGGAAAGCGGCTTCTCTGACCAGATCCACGTGGCGTTCACTTACAACCTCATCCTTACCGGGGTCCTCACCTCTGTTGCGGTCGGGCTTTCGCCGCTGACCGCCCGGTTGTTCGGGGCGCCGCACCAGGTGACGGTTTTCGCCGCCATGTCGGGGTACCTCCTGCTGCGGGGCCTGAGCCAGGTAAACCAGGCAGTGATCCAACGCGATCTCCTGTTCAAGAAACAGGTCATCATCGACCTCGGCAGCGCCGTAGCCAGAGGGGGGCTGTCGATAGGGCTGGCGTTGGCCGGGTACGGCGTGTGGGCCATCGTGTTCGGTTTCCTCGCCGGCCAGCTCGTCAGCACGGTCGCCTACTGGGCGGTGGTCCGCTTTCGGCCCAGGCTGCGCTTCAACTGGGCCGTGGGCCGCTCCATGCTGCAGTTCGGGGTGAACTCGGTGGCCATCGATCTTCTGACCGAGCTGTCGTTGAATGCCGACTACCTGGTCGTCGGCTGCATGATCGGGACGACGGCCCTCGGTCTGTACACGATCGCCTACCGGCTGCCCGAGCTGTTGATCAACAACCTCTTCTGGCTGTTCTCCGGGGTCGCATTCCCGGTGTACGCCCGCAGCCGGCTGGCGGGCATGGAAACCCTCCGGCGGGCCATGCTCAAAGCGCTGCGCCTCACCACCGTGTACGGGTTTGCATCAGGGGTCGGCTTGGCACTGGTAGCGCGCGATGCCACCCTCGTCCTCTTCGGCAACCAATGGCACCCGGCCATCGGCCCCATGGTCGTGATCAGCTTGGCTTCCGCCCTGGCCTCCGCCGCCTACGCCTCTGGCCCTCTCTTCCCCGCCATCGGCAAGCCGGGCACCTTGGTCCTGGTCAACATCCCGCTCACTGTGTTCCGCGTCGTGGGATTCATCCTGGCCGCCCCGCACGGGATCTTCTGGGTCGCCTGCGTGCATCTGTTCACCAACGCCGTGATGATCTTCGTTCGCCTGGGCATCGCGGACCGGGTGGTCGGGACGACGGCGCGCCAGACGGTAGGAGCGCTGATGCCCGGCATGGCGGCCGCGGCCGGGATCGCCGCCTTCGCCCTCCCCTTGCGGCTGTTGCTCCCGGCCGGCCCCGGCGCCCTCGTCGCCATCGTCGGCGCGGGCGTGTTGGGCGCAGTAGTCGCGCTAGCCGTCACCCACCGGCCGCTCTTCCACGAGATCAGGTCTCTATCACGCAGCCTGGTCGGCCAGGCCTGACCTCACCCCACGCCTGATACGAGCGCCATGCCGGCCCTGTCCGGCACGGTGGTCGCCGAGCGCCCTGCTCGGCCGCCCCCGGGGTGCCGGCCGGGCCCACGCGCTCTGGCAGATGTCATAGTGGTCACTATTGAAGCCAGCTCAGCCCCGGGAGCGGCTACTGGTCGGCCGGTTGACGGCGTCGCTGAACTTCCAATAGTTGGCCAGGCGCCAAAGATCCGCCACCCGACCCCTTGGTTGGCCTTGGCTGGCCTGGCTGGGCTTGGGCCCCAGCCCGGCCGCTTCCTCTTCGGCGAACAGCCGTCCGACCGGTTCTGCGGCGAATCCCTACCCCTAGCGGAGGTAGGACGTCATCTCCCGTACGACCTGCCCGACCGTGCGGCCGAGGATGACCAGGTCGAACCACAAGGACCAGTGCTCGATGTAGTAATTGTCGAAGCGGGCCCGCTCCTCGATCGAGGTGTCGCCCCGCAGCCCGTGGACCTGGGCCCACCCGGTAAGACCTACGGGAACCCTGAGGCGGTCCCGGTAACGAAAGACCTGCTGGTTGAACTGATCGGCGAAGAACGGGCGTTCGGGCCGGGGCCCCACCAGTGACATGTCTCCCTTGAGCACGTTCAACAGCTGAGGGAGCTCGTCCATGCTCGTAACCCGCAAGAAGCGCCCGACCCTCGTGACCCGGTCGTCGATACGATTGCCCCACCTGGTGTCTCCATCAGTCGTGACGCGCATGCTGCGGAACTTGTAGATCTCCACGACCTGCCCCCGCTGACCCAGGCGCTTCTGGCGGAAGAGGACCGGACCCCGGCTGGTGAGGCGAACCGCGAGCGCCACTCCGGCGAGCAACGGCCACAGCAGAAACAGGGCCACACTCGACACCGCCACGTCGATTACCCGCTTCGTCCGCCACGCCGGGGTGCGCAGGGCAGCCCGGCGTGCATGCTGGAGGGGTAGACCCCACACGATGTCGGACTCCGGTCCGGTGGAGGTCACCCCGAGCTCGAACAGCCGGGGCAGGATGTGAACCTCCACGTGAGCCTCAGCCGACGCCCGTAGCACGTCGACCAGCTCGGCCTCGCGATTGGCGCCGAAAGCCACGATGACCCGGACCGCCCCCACCCGACGAACCGTCTGATCGAAGGTGTCTATGTCCCCGACCACCGGGAGAGGCAGATGTGAGTCGTTGGGAAAGCCGTCCACGAAACCCACCGGCTTCATCCCGTACTCGGGGTGTTGGAGCAGAGCCTCGGCCACCTGGCAGCCGAGCTTTCCGGCACCAAGGATCAGCGTCGGTTCGGCGTCGGTGCTGCGGGACCGGGCCACCCGCTGCACCGAGTAGGTCACGGCCCGGCCGAGGACGACCAGCCCTACGACCAAAGGCATGTCCTTCAGCAACATCTCGGTGCCGAAGGTGCGGATCAAGGCCATGAGCAGCAACGGACATGCCAGCGCGCTGAGCAAGGGGACCAGGTCGGTCTGGAATCCTCTGGCCAGGCGCCGGCGATAGCTGCCCACCAGTGCCAGCCAGAGCGGCATCAGAATGAGGTACAGCAGCCCGACCCGACCGATCGGCCCTCGTATCACGAGCGCTCCGGCGGCGGCGGCTTCGTCCACCACCGCGAGCAGCAACGGGGACCGTAGCGCTACCCACAACCGGCTCGACCGGGTCACGGTGGCGCGGACGGCGGCGGGAACCTCCCTCCGATGCTCGAAACTGAGACCCCGCAGGTGGTCCCGGTGGCCCGAAGGCCCTGTTTTGATCGGTGCTGCCCCTGTCGCCGTCATGATGCTCCTGCCCCGAGCGTTTACCAACTTCGCGAGGACCAGATGACCTCGTCGTCGAACGGATCATACCCACCGCGGTCGCCAATCGAGGGACTCTTGTTCATACGTTTTCCATTCGTTGTCAAAAGCACCTCTCCTGCGGGTGGATCATGTTGGGGAGACAACGAATCCAGCTTCTCGGTCCGCGCCATTCCTTGACCAGCGTTCGACGAACCCCTATGGTGCGGACGGCAGCACACCGCTGGACGAGGGCCCGCGTGTTCAGATCATTGGTGAGGGCGGAAAGGCAAAAAGGGGCAAATTTAATGGACACCTTTACGGTCAAAAGCTGGGTCGGTGCCTGTCTGAAAAGACGGTCGGCCATGATCGGCTCCACCGCCTTGGTGCTGGTGGGCCTGGTACCGATGTTCGCAACCGGTCCGGCGGCAGGCGCTTCGCCCGCGGTCGGAACCATCGTCGCGTTCGCCGACAGTACCGGCGACGGCGGTTTCTCGGGCGACGGCGGGCCGGCCTTGACGGCCAAGCTCAACGCCCCCCAGGGCATGATCGTCGACTCGGCCGGCAACCTCGTGGTCGCCGATACGAACAACGGCCGTATCCGGGTGATCGCCAAGCAGACCGGAACGTTCTACGGCCAGGCCATGACCGCCGGCAACATCTACAGCATCGCCGGGACCGGGGCACGGGGATACAGCGGTGACGGGGGCCCCGCCACCGACGCAGTGTTCAACCTGCCCCAAGGCGTGGCCGTTGACAACGCAGGCGACATCGTCGTGGCCGACACCAACAACAACGTGGTCCGCGTGATCGCAGAGTCGACCGGAAACCGATACGCGACCAGCATGGTCGCTGGATCCGTCTATACCGTGGCCGGCACCGGCGCGTTCTCATTTTCGGGCGACGGAGGCCCGGCCAAGGCCGCCACTTTCGCGGACCTGCAAGCGGCAGAGGTTGACGGCTCCGGCAACCTTCTCATCGCCGATGCCAACAACGACCGCATCCGGGTGATGGCCGCCAGCAGCGGGACGTTCTACGGCCAGGCCATGACTGCAGGCGACGTCTACACCATTGCTGGCAACGGCTCGAGCAACTACTCGGGTAGCGGGATCCCAGCACTGTCCAGCGGGTTGGGCAATCCCAACATCGCCGTTCCGGACGCGCAGGGCAACCTGGTGGTCAATGGCTATCTCGACCAACACATCTTGGTTATCGCCGAGCACACTGGGACCTTCTACGGGATGGCCATGACCGCCGGTGACATCTACTTGGTAGCGGGCAACGGGCAGATCGGTTCCTCCCCCAACGGGACGCCGGCCGCCCAGGCGGAGTTCTGTTACCCCAACACCTTGGTAGTCGACGCGGCTGGCAACATCGTGATCGCCGACTTGTTCAACAACGAGATCAGGGTGCTGGCGGAGTCGACCGGGAGCTACTACGGGATGGCCATGACCGCCGGCGACGTATACACCATCGCTGGCGATCCGAACCGGTACAGCTCCTTTGGGGACGGAGGTCCGGCCACGGCGGCCGGCTTGGACGAGCCGGGCACGGTTGCCCTCGACCAAAGCGGCAACCTGTACGAGGCAGAGATGGACGAGCCCAACCCGCCGAACGCCCCAGTCTCTGGGACTTCGGGCAGCAGCCGCATCCGGGAGATAATCGCCTCGGCACCAGTTGTAGCCAGCCCCGGGGCGCCCACCGGCCTCACCGCCACTCCGGGTGACACCACGGTCCACCTGAGTTGGGCGTCGTCGACGATCGGTGGGACGCCCGCCGATTACGTGG
>JAFAWZ010000083.1 GCA_019241495.1 Acidimicrobiales bacterium
CGCGGCCAGCTCGGCGAAGTGCATCATCAACACGGCGCCTATGGCGAAGTTCGGGGCGACCACACAGCCCAGGCCACCGGTGCCGGGCGGGAAGGCCCGGCGGAGGCGCCCGATGGCCGCCTCGTCGATGCCCGTGGTCCCGATCACAGCATGGACGCCGTGCGCCGCGCACCACTCCGCGTTGCCGACAGCCGCGCCGGGGACGGTGAAGTCGACAGCCACCTCGGATCCCGCGTCGGTCAGGGCCTCCAGCGCAGTGGCCAACCCGGGTCCCCCCGATGAGTCCACCGCGGCTACCAGCTCGAGATCGTCGGCGGCGCGCACCGCGTCGCACACGGTGGAGCCCATGCGGCCCGCCGCGCCGATGACGCCTACCCTCGTCACGACCCCAGCCCGGTTACCGCCGGGGAGTGTCGCGGGGCGCTTCGGAGCCCACCCGGACCCACAGTGGCAACGGTTCGGGGCCCGCTCAGCCACCGGCGGGCTACGTCGTTCACGTCATCCAGGGTCAGGCCCGCGACCCGCTGGTAGACCTCGTCCAGGGGAAGCACCCGGCCATGAACCAGCTGAGCATGGCCGATCCGGCTCATCCGGGCTCCGGAGTCCTCCAGGCCGAGGGCCAGCGCACCACGCACATGGCCGCGCGCCGCTTCCATCTCAGCCTCGGTTATGCCATCGTTGGCGACGCTTTCCACCTCCGCCTCGATCAGCTCGAGCACTTCTGCCGCATGGTCAGGCGAGGTGCCGGCGTAGACGGCCAGAGCCCCGGCGCCCTCGAACCCGAGCCGGTAAGCGTAGACGGCGTAGGCCAGGCCTCGTTCCTCCCTGATGGCCTGAAACAAGCGGCTCGACATCCCTCCGCCCAGGACGTGCTCGACGATGGACAGGGCGTGGCGGTCCTCGTCGTCGCGGTCGGGGCCCGGCACGGCCAGGGCGATGTGGGCCTGCTCGGTGTCGCGGTCGATGTCGATCCGGCCGCCTGTCTGGTCCTTCGGCGACTCCCTCTCTGGGCCGCGACCTCCGCTCCGGCCATCCATCCGCGCCGCGATCGTCTCGACCAGACGGTCATGGTCCACCAACCCGGCCGCGGCCACCACGATGTTCCCAGGCTGATAGTGGCGGCCATGGAAGCGAGCCACGTCGTCGACCGTCAGCGCCGAGACCGTGTCGGCGAAGCCGAGGACCTCGCGCCCCAAGGGGTGGCCCGGAAAGAGGGCACCGGCCAGCACGTCGTGGACCAGGTCGGCCGGCTCGTCGGCGTGCATCAGGATCTCCTCGAGGATCACCTGGCGCTCCGACTCGAACTCGTCAGGCCGGAAGGCCGGCGCCCAGATGATGTCCGACAAGAGATCCGCCCCCATGCCGGCGTCCTCCGCCAGAAGACGCAGGTAGAACGTCGTGTACTCTTTCGTGGTGAAGGCGTTCATGTCGCCGCCGACCGAGTCGACGGCCAGAGCGATCTCCCGAGCGGTGAGGCGGGCCGTCCCTTTGAACAGCAGGTGCTCCAGGAAATGGGACGACCCAGCCTGGGCATCGGCCTCGTCGACCGACCCTGTCCCGACCCAGAAACCGATGGATACCGAGCGCACGTCCGACATGCGCTCGGTAACAACCGTCAGCCCGCCGTCGAGCGTGCTGGACCTGAGGGTCCCTTCCCGATCGCCCATGCGCCGCGTGCTTCAGCTCCGGCGGCGCCGGGGGTTGCGCCGGGGGGCCCGGTCGCCCTCGAAGCTGCCGCCTCCCTCGGACGGACCCAGGTTCCCGAAGGTCGCGGTCGCCTCCGCTTCCCAGCTGTCCTCGAAGGACACGACCTGATCGTCGCCGGCCGACGGGGCGCGCTCAGCGGCGCCGTTGCCGGGCGAGGTGGGAGCGGCGTCACCGCTGCCTTCCGCCGGGTCGCCGGTCAACGACAACGAGACCTTGCCCTGCGGGTCGATGTCGTCCACCCGCACCTCCAGCTCGGCGCCCAGCTCGAGGACGTCCTCGACCTTCTCGACGCGCCGGCCGCGGCCGAGCTTCGAGATGTGGAGGAGGCCGTCCCGGCCCGGCAGGATGTTCACGAAGGCCCCGAATTTGGTGATGTTGACGACCTTGCCGCTGTAGACGGCGCCCACCTCCGCCTTGGGGGGATCGAGGATCATTTCGATCCGACGCTTGGCCTCGGCCACCGCCCCGCCGTCGCGGGCTCCGATGGTCACAGTGCCACTGAGCCCATCGTCATCGACGGTTATGTCCGTGCCGGTCTCCTGCTGCAGGGCATTGATGACCTTGCCCTTTGGCCCGATGACCTCGCCGATCTTGTCGAGGGGGATCTCGATGCTGACGATCTTGGGAGCGGTGTCACGCACCTCGTCGCGCGGCTCGGCTATGGCCTCGGCCATGACCGCCAGGATCTTGGTGCGGGCTTGATGAGCCTGCCTCAGGGCGGCCGCCAGCACGTCGGCGGGCAGGCCGTCGATCTTCGTGTCGAGCTGGAGGGCGGTGACGAAGTCGGCCGTCCCGGCCACCTTGAAGTCCATGTCCCCGAAGGCGTCCTCGGCACCGAGGATGTCGGTCAGGGTCGTGTACTTGTCGTCCACTTTGACCAGCCCCATGGCGATGCCCGCTACCGGCGCCTTGATGGGCACACCGGCATCCATCAGCGACATGGTCGAGGCGCACACCGACGCCATAGAGGTGGACCCGTTGGACGAGAGGACCTCGGACACGAGCCGGAGGGCGTAGGGGAACTCTTCCACCGGCGGGACCACCGGCAGGAGGGCCCGCTCGGCGAGCAGCCCGTGGCCGATCTCCCGGCGCTTGGGGCTTCCCACCCGGCCGGTCTCGCCGTTGGCGTAGGGCGGCATGTTGTAGTGGTGCATGTAGCGCTTCTTGTCGTCCACGCCGATCGTGTCGAGAAGCTGGTCCATGCGTGGCATGCCGAGGGTGGTGATATTCAGGACCTGGGTCTCACCCCGCTGGAACAGGCCGGAGCCGTGCGCGGTCGGGACGATGCCGACCCGGGCCGACAGAGGCCGGATGTCCTCCGGGCCTCGCCCGTCGATACGCACCCCCGTCGAGGTAATGCGCTGGCGTACCAGCTTCTTGGTGAGAGACCGCACGGCGGCCTTGATCTCGCCCTCCCGCCCCTCGAACTCGTCGCCCAGCTCCGCGACCACCGCGGCGGCGACGTCATCCTGGGCCGACTCTCGCTCCGCCTTGGCGGTGATCGTGGTGACCTTGTCGAGCCGCTCGGTGCCGACCTCGGCCACCCGGGCCGCCACGTCTGCGCCGTAGTCGACCTGAGGAACGTAGGCCAGAGAAGGCCGGGTGCCGGCCTCGGCGGCGAGGCGGTTCTGGAGATCGATGCTCTCCTTGATCCATGCCTTGGCCGACTCGAGGCCTTCGGCGATTACCGCTTCGGTCACCTTGGGGGCGCCGGATTGGTACATCTGCCAGGCGGCCTCGGTACCTCCGGCCTCGACCATCATGATGGCCACATCACCGTCGTCGAGCTGGCGGCCGGCGACGACCAGTTCGAACGCCGACTCGTCACCCTCCTGGTAGGTGGGGTGAGGGACCCATTGACCTTCGGAGTTGTAGGCGATGCGGACCGCACCGATCGGGCCCTCGAAAGGAATACCGGACAAGACGAGGGC
>JAFAWZ010000215.1 GCA_019241495.1 Acidimicrobiales bacterium
GCAACCGCTCGTGGGCGAGGGTGACGGTGCTGCCATCGGCCGCGGTCCAGAGGTCCCGCCCCCGGCCCGTGATCACAACATCGCCGCGCGGACCGTCCGGCCGGCTGCCGTCCACCGTCATGGTCCGGCGGATCGAGCCGGGCCGCCGGTCCGGCGTGGTCTCGAGCGGACCCACATCGCCCGGCCAGAGAACCCGCGCCATGCCCGCAGTCGAGCAAATCTGCAGCTCCTCGTGCAAGTCGCTACATTCGCCCAATGACCACGGGGGACTCAGAAATCTTGCGCGACCTCGCCGACGAGGCGGCCATCCGCCATCTCATCGAGCGCTACTTCTTCGGCCTCGACCGGCGCGACGGGAAGGCCCTGGCATCGATCTACACGCCTGATGGCGTCGAGCGCGGCGACGGCACCGTGGTAGATGTCGACAGTCACGTCGCCGCCCTTTTGCGGGTCGGGAAGTTCGCTTACTCCCACCACATCATCGGTTCGGTGGGCATCGAGATCGACGGAGACCGGGGCACCGGCGATACTTATGCGCTGGCCTTCCTGGCGGTGGACGAGAAGGACGACGAGGGCGGCCGGGGCCGCATGGTGGTGCGTGGACTCCGTTACCTGGACGACTACGTCCGTACTGCCGAGGGATGGAGGATAAGCCGCCGCGACGGTCCGATCCCCCTCTGGCAGTACGAGATCGACTCGATGCCGCCCGCGCTCCCAGGGTTCATCTTCAAGACCTGACCGAGCATCGGGTCTCTGGTTCACCCGATAGCTTGGCCCTCGTGGAAGTAGTTGTGCACACCATATTGACCTGGGCCAGCGGCCATCGCGAAGACGCCGTCCGCTACGTGCAGGCCCAGCAGGCTGCGACGCGTGCCATGCCTGGGTGCCTCGACTGCTATTGGACCGCCGACCTCGACGACAACTCGGCGTTCCACGAGTTCGAGCGGTGGGAGTCGGCCGAGGCGTTCGAGGCACACGCTCGGAGCGGTCCCAAGTTCAGCCCCGAGGCTCGCACCTTGATCCGGCGAGCCCGCGCCTACCGCTTTGACGTGGCCGCCACGACGAAGGTGCATTGAGAGCCCCCACCGCTACCAGAAAGGCAGCGGTGGGGGCCTTCGGTCAGGAGCTTGCTCCGGTGAAGGCGTTGATGCCTTTACCCGACCCCACGGGCACGAACTTCCCGTTGTCGTACTTGAGCAGCCACAGGGTGTCCGAGATCACCCGCGGCGCCTTTCCGCCCAGACCAGTTTGTGGCTGGGTGTAGTCCAACGGGGGCTGCAGCCCGTCCGAGGTGTAGCCGCTGAGCGAGTTCATCTCGGCGAGGAGGTCGGCCCGGCTGAGGCTGTTGGCGTGGTTCGCCGCGTAGGCGAACTCCTTGACGGCGAAGTAGGCCCGGAGAACTCCGTCGTTGTGGTGCGCGTAGCTGGGGTCGTACTTCGCCTTGTCGGCGAGGAAGGTCTGGTATCCGTGTGAGGAGTGGTCCATGTCCGTGTCGATATAGAGGTTGTCGGTGACCCCGGACAGCGCGGACTGCACCTGCTGCTCGTCGTAGACCGCGCCCGACACGATGATCGGCGTCTGGAAGCCCTGCGCACGGTAGGCATGGATGAACTTGGTGAACAACGACTCAGTGAGACCGTCGATGATGGCATCGGGCTTGGCCGCACCCTCGGCTGCCGCCTGAGGCGTGAGGTCGGCGGCGGTCACCGCTACAGGAACGACTCCCACCGACTGGCCCCCGAGGGGCTTGACCAGGCCGTCGACCGTGGGGGCCAGCGTGGCGCCGGCCGGAATAT
Organism: Acidimicrobiales bacterium; assembly: GCA_019241495.1. GTDB lineage: Bacteria > Actinomycetota > Acidimicrobiia > Acidimicrobiales > Palsa-688 > JAFAWZ01. The sequence goes on from JAFAWZ010000215.1 coordinate 1,797, forward strand.
CGATATAGGGGATCCCGATGCGCTTGGCATTCAGCTGCTGCACCGCGATCACCGCGGATCCGATGGAGGTGAAGATTCCCGGGCTGTCGTTGAAGCAGACGTTGCAGGTGAAGTCCGGGGAGCTGTCAACGCTGTTACCCACGGAGGCCAGCCCGCCCGCCGTCAGGATCGGGTCGATCTGGGCGCCGTAGGTGGTGTTGGTCCCTATGTCGGCCAGAACGGCTGAGTTGGATACCGCATCTCGGGCGCAGGCCGCGGCCTGGTTGGGGTCCGAGAGGTCGGTGCAGACCGTTATGTGCAGGGGATGGCCCTTGATTCCTCCCGCCGCGTTGACCGCGGCTTCACCGATCGAGATGCCGGCCTGGTAGTCGGGACCGGCTGAAGTACCCATGTCGATGATCGACACCGCCTCGACCGGCGTACCGGACAACGCGGCCGCGCTCGTCGGCGGGGCCGAGCCGGTCTTCTTGCTGCTACTGCAGGCCGACACCACCAAAATGAGTCCGGCCGCGACGGCAATGACTTTTGGCTGTTTCATTGGGCTCCTCCCCCATGTCGTCCCCCGGGCCCGAGCACACTACCGAATCCCGGACTCGAAGTCGAGCGTATCGCCTCCGAGTGTCCATGGGTCGGCGCGTGAGCGGCCGGGCGAAGCGGCACTGAAGTCTCCTTTGATTTGATTCTTGAAGCTGATTTTGACACTTCCGTTGACCGGGCGGTGCCCTTGACGGGCATAGGTGGCTCTGCCAGTATCTCGACTATATGCGTTCGGCCTCTACGGATAATGTCGAGGGGATCTTGGGCGACACCGCCACCTTGAGCACCCTCACCAGAGGCATCCGGGCCGTCGAAGCCCTCTCCAGTGGACCGCTTTCGGTGGTCCAGCTGGCACGGGTACTGGGTTGCCATCGGCAGGCTGCGTACCGGGTTCTCGCCACGCTCGAAGCGGCTCAGTGGGTGCAGCGGCGCGGGGATCGTTACGCCCTCACCACGCGCCCGTGGTCGGTCGGCGTGCGTTCCATCGCAGGGATAGACCAGATACGCAGAGACGTCAGCGGACACTTGCGCGTCCTCGCCTCGAGATTCGGAGAGACCGCCCACCTCGCCGTTTACGACGCGGGAGAAGCCGTCCACATAGATCGGGCCGAGGGGAGCTACGCACTGGTGGCGAGCAGCCCGATCGGACAACGCGGACCGGCTTACACGGTGGCTCCTGGCAAGGTCCTGCTGGCCTTCGGGCCCCCCGAGGAACGGGACCGGCTACTACGCGGACCTCTTACCTCGTTCACCACCGAAACGCTGAGTGATCCGGCCGCGCTGGCCGCCGAGCTGGCCACCGTGGCCGAACGGGGATACGCCGTGAACCGGGGTGAGCATGTAGAAGGCCTCGGAGGAGTCGCTGTACCGCTTCGGGCCGTGGACGGGACGGTACCCGCCGCGGTGGGGTTCTCCGGCCCCGCCGAGCGGCTCGTGGCCCGCGTCGACGAGCTGGTCGCCGGCCTGCGGGAGGCGACCGATGCCGTCTACGAGCGGATGCTCGTTTCGTGACACGTCCGAATGAAACAGCGACCAAACAGATTGGGGGATTCGTTGATAGTTGATGGTGACGGACATTTCGTAGAGCCCGCTGCGATGTGGGTGGACTACATCGATCCGGACCAGCGTGAGCGCGTCCATGTCGAGCACGACGACGAAGGCAGCCCCACGCTGGTACAGATCGGCGATTGCCAAGTGGCCCGGCTGCGACCGGGGCGGAACAGCTCGGGTAGCTCGTCGTGGTCGGCCGGTGACGGCCTGACGCCGGGCGGGACCAAGGACGGGAACGGCCGGGGCCGCAAGTTGGAGGAGGCCCATCCAGGCGGTTGGGATTCAACCGCCCGACTGGCCGTCCACGACGCCGAAGGGATCGATGCTGCGGTGTTGTTCGCCACCTTCGGGCTCTTCTTGAGCCCGATCGATGACGTCCACCTCGCGTCCGCCGCCTGCCGGGCGGTCAACCGGTTCGCCTACGACTACTGCAGCGCCGCACCTGCGGAGCTGTACAGCGTTGCTGTGCTGCCTCAATGCGACCCCGAAGCGGCCGCCACCGAGCTGCGCCGCACGGTCGAGCAGTGTGGGTTTGTGGGAGGCAGCATCCGGCCGAATCCATCAGGCCCCGCCCGGCGCACGATCGCCGACCCCCAGTGGGACGTCCTCTGGGACACCGCCGCCGAGCTCGACGTGCCTGTCTGCATTCACAACGTGTTGCGTGAAGATCTGCCCCAGGCTGGGATCGACCGGGCCGAGGAGTGGTACACGCGGCACTCGATAATCCACCCGGTCGAGGGGATGCTCGCGTTCGCCTCAATGTTCGAGGCGGGCGTGTTCGATCGTTTCCCTTCCACGAAATTCGGGTTCCTCGAGAGCGGCTGTGGCTGGGCCCCGTTCTGGATCGACCGCCTGCACGAGCATCACGAGCACTACGGGTGGGGAGCCGCCTCGGCTCCGAAACGCTCGCCCAAAGAGGTGTTTGCCCAGCAGTGTGCGGTCGGCTGCGAATCCGACGATCCGTTTGTCGGCCTGGTGCAGAGCCAGTACGGATTGGCGTCAGTGATGTGGGCATCCGACTTCCCGCACACCGACAGCACGCTTCCCGGCCTGGCCACGGAGATGCTGGAACGCACGGACTTGGACGACGACCAGCGCGACGGAGCCATGAGGACGGCTACGGTCCGGTTCTTCGGGTTGGACGAGGATCAGATCACCCGCTCGAGGGCCGGGCGCGTCGCTACCGCGACAGGAGGAGTGGAGTGAAGCCGATGGTGAGGGGACTGTCCCACGACTCGGTGACGGTGTCCGACATCGACCGCTCGCTGCACTTCTATCGAGACTTCCTCGGGCTCGAGATCGCGGCCGAGGAGGAGGACACCTTCGATCTCACCACGCCTGAGGGAGTCCCTTACACCATGCACAGGCGAGGGGTGTACCTGCGCTGGGCTGAGGAAGACCCAGCGGAGTCGTTCCTGGTCCTGAACTGTCATCTGAACCGACCGCCGTTGGGAACCCCGGCTGTGATCGGGCAGCTGGGCATCGACCACCTCGGCCTGTGGGTGCACGACGTCGATGCCCTCGTCGATCGGGCCGCCCAGCTCGGCGACATCACCATCGCCGGCCCGACCCGCGTCCACGCCGCCATCAAGTACGGGTTCGTCTCCACGCCGGGCGCGGTGAAGTCCGCCATGTTCCGTGACCCGGACGGCACGTTCGTCCAAACCGACCAGTGGCTGCCCGAACCCGGCCCCGAGCCGAGCCCGGCTTCTGGGGTGCCGCACTAGCAGTTCACAATGTAAGGTCGAGACCCGAACCGTCGCTGGAGGGATGCGAGAGCGGCCGAATCGGACGGTCTCGAAAAGGGTGAACACCTGTTTGGAGTCTAGGCGGACGTAGGTCCTCATGCCCTGTGACCTGGGGTTTCTCGATCCGCCGTTGGAGGGCGTCGGTCGGTCTTGGTCGCCGTGGGCTGCAAATTTTGGGATGAATTTTGGGATGGCCGATCGGACGGTCTCGCGCGCGTCCAACTCGGCTTGATTGCGGTACGAGTTTGGGGTGGCGTCCGCTGGACCCGCTAGCGGTCTCGCTTGAACCGAATGCGTTCGTAGACGGTGAGCGCTTTCCGGGTGCTGCGCCACACACCGTCAGAGCCCTGTTCGGCCTCCAGGCGCCCTCTACGGGCGGCCTGGCGCAGCGCCTCGTACGACAGCCGATCGGTAGCTAGAGCCGGGAGGGGTACGAGCCTGGCCGGGCCCGCGATGTTCGGCACGACGAATCGGTGGAGGTTGTCGATCACCGACCGGGCGATCAGCTCGCCCAGCAGGCCGGGGTCGCCTTTGTCTGCCCGGTCGAGGGCGTCCAGGTAGGTGTCGCGTTGGCGCTTGTAGATGATGGCGGGCGGGAAGCCGAGCCGGACCAGCACCAGGTTCAACAGCAGCCTGCCGGCCCGGCCGTTGCCGTCGAGAAACGGGTGGATGCGTTCGAACTGGCCGTGGATCGTGGCCAGCCCAACCGGGACGTCGCGGGTATCGATCTTTCCAGCTGTGACCTTGGCACCGAAGCTG
>JAFAWZ010000298.1 GCA_019241495.1 Acidimicrobiales bacterium
CCAGCTCGGCGACTGTGTCCTTGATCGCCTGGTTGACCGCCTCTGTGCTGCGAACGTCGCCCGCGAAGGTCACGCACTTCCTGCCCTGCTTCTCCACGAGCTTGGCCGTTTCGGCCAGGTCGTCGGGACTGGCCAGCCCGTACGGGATGGGCGCGAGCTGTTCGGCGATGTCGAACACCGCGATGTCGCAGCCCTCCCGGGCCAGCTCCACAGCGTGGGACCGTCCTTGGCCCCTCGCCCCCCCGGTGATGAACGCCACCTTTCCATCAAGCTTGCCCACGCTCTCTCCCTCCCTCGCGCGGTCTACAGCCACAGAATCTACACGTCTGCGACCTTGGAGCTCACCCCCAGCGGGGCTCGACCCCATCAGGCAGGCCGACCTCGAAGGCGTTGAGCGTCAGCGACACGATGGTGTAGTAACCGCACAGGCAGACCAGCTCCACCAGCCCCTGCTCGCCCAGCAGCGATACCGCGTCGGCATAGAGGTCGGAGTCCAGGCGGCCCTGGGTCATGAGCCGGGTGGCCACAGCATGAACCAGCCGTTCATCCGCCTTGTCCGACTTGATGGTCCCAGTGGCGATGGAATCGACCGTCTCAGGGGAGACCCCGTGCTCGAGCGCCATGCGGGAGTGGGCGAACCACTCGAACTCTGCCTTCCAATGAGCGCCGACTGTGATGATCGCCACCTCGACGAGCCGGCGTTCGACGGTGGACCCGAACCGCAGGTCGGTTCCCACTGCGACCATCTTGTTGCCCAGCGCGGCCGAGTACAGCCAAGGGTTGAACGGCCCGGACAGGCCGCCTGCCTCGGTCACCACCTGGCCTCCCCGGCTGGACACGATGCTGTCCCACAGGCGCAGGCCCTCATCCCCCAGAACGTCGCGCTGCAGGTAAGGAAGTCTCGTCATGCCCAGATCATATGGGCTTGATCTCCCGCGGGCCCGCATCCCGGATACGCGACCCGGCAGGTCACCAAGTTTCAGAGGATGGCGCCCGAGACCTTGTGCGCGACGATGGTGTCCCAGTCGAGCCCCAGCTCGGCCAGGACCTCGTCGGTGTGCTGGCCATGATCGGGGCCGGGCCGCAGCTCGCCCGTCGGCTCCTCGTCGTACTGAACCGGGGACCCGACCAGCCGGTACTCGTTGCCCTCCTCGTCGCGCACGTCGCCGAAGTAGCCGTTCGCTTCGGCCTGGGGATCGTCGTGCATCTCGAGGGGCGTCTGTACTACGCCCCAGGCGCCCTTCTGGCTGCCGAGGCGCTTGGCCAGCTCCTCGAGCGGGTAGCGGCCGAACACCTCGTCGAGGGCGGCGACGCACTCGGCCCGATGCTCGGAACGGGCTTTCGAGCTGGAGAAACGGGGATCCTGGGCCACCTCCGCAGCGCCGAGGGCCTCGCAGAGGGGGGCGAAGAACCGGTCGGACTCGAACATGGACAGCTTCACGAAGCGGCGGTCGGCGCTTTGGTAATAGATCGATATGGGGTTGGCGTTCTCCTCCCGGCGAGGTCTCGGCATGTCGTCCAACCCCAGCATGGCGGTGGCGACGATGCCGGGCGCCATGGCCCACATGGCGACCGACAGCAGCGACACGTCGACCACCGGCGCCTCGCCCGTCCTCTCCCGGTGGTAGAGACCACCGAGGATCGAACCCGCGATGGTCATGGCTCCCGGGAGGTCACCGACCGCGGCGGTTCCGGCCAGCGGCCACTCTTCCCCCGGGGCCTTGAGCGAGTGGGCCACCGACCCGCGAGCCAGATAGGCCGTGCCGTCGTAGCCGGCCGCGTCGGCGTCGGCCCCCTTCGGGCCGTAACCACTGCCCCGGGCGTAAACGATCCGTGGGTTGCGGGCCCGGATGTCGGCCACATCGATATGCAGCTTCTTGCGGGCCGCGGGAAGGAAGTTGGTCAGGAAAACGTCGGCCGTCTCGACCAGCCGGTAGAGCAGCTCGCGGCCGTCTTCGGTGGCAATGTTGATGGCCACCGAACGTTTGCCCCGGTTGGTCATCTCCATCATGAAGCTCTTGTTGACCTTGGCGTTCTCATAGCCGGTCCCGACGAAGCCCCGCTGGGGATCTGGAGCGTCTGGGTGCTCGATCTTCAACACGTCGGCCCCGAGGTCGGCGAGCACCGCTCCGGCGGCGGGGACGAAGGTCCACGACGCCACTTCGACTACTCGGATACCGGAGAGGATCTTGGTCAAATTGCTGCCTTTCGCGTTCGGTCTGAATCTGGATCAGAACCCGACTCGGGTTGCCGCCATAGGGTCGTCACACCGGATTCGGACAGCCGAGCGACCTCCTCCGAGGAGTACCCGAGCTCGAAGAGTATCTCCTCGCTGTGCTGTCCATGGATCACCGGCGGCCCAGCCAGGCGGGAGGGGGTGGCCTCGAAGTGCCAGAGCCGGCCGAGCTGCTCGGTACGCCCCCACAACGCATGGGTGTACTTGGTCACCCAACCCCGGGACACCAACGAGGGCTCGTCGTACCAGGACTCGATGAAGTCTGCGGACGCCAGCTCGGCCGGCACACCCGCCTGGTCGAGGATGGCGGCCCATTCCGCGCCCGACCGGGTCGCGAACCGTTCTGACAATCGAGCCGCCAGTTGGCCCGCGTTGCGGTGCCGGGCCGGGCGGTCCGCGAAGCGAGGGTCCGAGACCAGATCGTCCAAATCGAGGGCGCGGCACAGGGCCGGCCAGTGATCGGGCTTGATGGCGGCCACGCAGATCCACCCGTCGGCGGTCTGGTAGAGGCGATACAGCGGGCCGAGACCGGTCTGCTCCCTGTCGAGGCTCGGGAAACGCGACCCGTCCTCTGCCTCGCCCACGTGAGACGCCAAGAAGGCGGCCGCTCCTGAGATGCTGGCCTCCACGAGTGAGCTCTCCCCCGTCCGCTCCCGCCGTTGGAGGCCTTCCAGCACGCCCAGCACGGACAGGATGGCGGTGGCGTGGTCGCACATGCCGAGCCGGTTCCAGGTCGGGTGGCCACCCGCAGCGGTCGCGCCCTGCTCGTGCTCCAGGCCGGAAAGGGCCTGGGACATCTGGTCACAACCAGGGAAGCTGGCCAGCGGCCCGACTGGCCCGAAACCGGTGACGTGGCAGTAGACGATGCCCGGATTCACCGCCCGAACGTCCTCGTAGCCGATGCCGAGCCGCTCGGCCACCCCGGGTCGCATGTTGTGGTGGATGACATCGGCCTGGCTGATCAGCCGCGAGACCACCTCCTTGCCCTCCGCTGACTTCAAATCGAGGGTGATCGAGCGCTTGCCCCGCTGGCAGGCCGCCCACACCTGGTTGTCCGTGGCGCGCGGCGCGTTCACGTTGTCGACCCGTATGACGTCGGCCCCGAGGTCGGACAGCAGCATGGGCCCGTACGGACCGGCCACGGCCAGGCCGAAGTCCAGGACTCGGATTCCCTCGAGAGGCGACGACAGCCTCTCGCCGGTCGGGTCTCCACGCTCGGGGGTTCGGCCCGGTTGGCGGGTCACCGTGAAGGCACGGCCGAACTGCCGGGCCCGGCCACTTTCGGTCTTGCATTCCTCCACGGCCCCGATGGCCCGGATCTGGGGGTGGTCGTACGACTCGGAAACGGAGAGTACGGGCTGGCAGCGAACGTCGTTGTCCCAGAACAACTGAAGCCACTCCTGGGCCGGCTTGCGCCGGAACATCTCTTGGACCGAGCCCTGCCAGGCCTTGCGCTCGGCGCAGCTGCCGGCCTGGGCTCCGGCCAGGTGCGAAGCATCGAGCCCGAGGGTCTTGAGCATCAAGGGAACGACCTCCGGCATGGGGTGCACCCACCGGCCGTCACCCGCTTCGTATGAGGGCGTCGGCGAGACGTCCCGGCACCCATAGATCGAGTAGTAGCCGGGGTTCGGCCGCTCCACCCGCGTCCACGGCATGGTCGTCCAGGCCAGCACTCCCTGGGCCAGGGACGTATCGACCTTCTGGCCCAGACCCGAGATCTCCCGCTCGCGAAGCGCCGCCATGATCCCGCACGCCGCGAGCAGCCCGGCCCCATAGCTCGGCAGCGGTGACCAGTGGAAGATCGGACCGGGTCGATGCCCGGGTTGCTCGTACATCATCCCGGTACGAGCTTGGACCAGGCAGTCGTAACCGGGCCGGTCGCGAAGCGGTCCCTCGGTTCCGTAGCCGGTGATCGAGCAGTGCACCAGGCGGCTGAAGCCGGCGGTGGCCTCCGGGCCCAGGCCGAGCTTCTCCAGAGTGCTCGGGGCGAAGGAGTCGACCAGCACGTCAGCGTCGGCGATGAGGGCAAGGACCCGCTCCCGGTCCTCGGCCACCCTCAGGTCGGCCGTCACCTGGTGCTTGCCTCTGTCCCAGACCTTGGAGGCGGAGGTGGCGAGGTCGTCGGGCCCGGGCCTGACCACACGTGTGACGTCGGCGCCCCCATCCGCGAGGAGCATGGTGGCGATAGGGCCGGCGCTCCCCCTGGAGAGGTCCACAACTTTGATTCCCTGCAATACGTCGCTCACCTGTTCATCCTCTTGTAAGCAGGATGGCCCCCCCACGGGAGCCACTTCCGATCGCGACGAGCGCTACTTCTGCGCCCGCCACCTGTGCGTCCCCGGCTCGACCCGACAGCTGGCGGGTCGCCTGGGCGACCTTCTCGAGTCCGTGGTAGCGCCCGACCCCGAGCTGCCCTCCGTCTGTGCAGATCGGCAGCCTGCCCCCGACCCTGGTGTCGCCGCTCGCGAACAGGGCACCCGATTCGCCCCGCCCGCACAGCCCGAGGCCCTCGGTCCACATCAGGGTCTGGAAGGAGAAACCGTCGTACAGCTCCGCCACGTCGACGTCGGCGGGGGAGAGACCGGTCTTCTCCCAGATCAGCTTGCCGTTGTGATAGCTGAGGTCCTGGGTCAGGCTCGGCGCGGCCAGCTCGTGCTCGACCTGGGTGCCTGGTGAAAGGGCGGCGGCCTCGATCACCGCCGGGCGGTGCTTCAAGTCGGCGGCGCGCTCGGCCGAGGTCAGCACCAGAGCCACGCTGGCGTCGATCGGCATGTCGCAGTCCACGATCCGCAACGGGGTGGAGATCATGGGTGAGGCGTAGTACCCATCGATGTCCAGCGGCTTTCCGTACCACGCGGCGCGCGGGTTGAGCTGGGCATGGGCCCGGTTGTTGAGCACCACCGCGGCCAGAGCGTCGGAGTCCTGACCGGTCTCGTGAAGGAAACGCTGCGCCATGAGCGCCCACTTC
>JAFAWZ010000063.1 GCA_019241495.1 Acidimicrobiales bacterium
CTCGAAGCCGAAGCGGCGCATCACCTCGGAGAGGACGATGATTCCCCCCACGATCACGTCGGCCCGGCCCGCTTCCACACCGGGTATGTGCCCGCGGGCTCCCGCCGGGACCGCCGCCAGCCGCCCGAGCATCTCGTCGACCCGTGACGAGGTCAGGTGGTAGTGGTGCACCTTCTCCCGCTCGTAGGTGTCGATCCTCTGGTCGAGGGCGGCGAGGGTGGCGACGGTGCCGGCCAGGCCGACGAGCGTGGAGGCGGCCGAAAAGGCGGGCTCCTCCTCCGCCGCCCGGTCCAGGAGCTCGGAGGTGTAGCGCCGGGCCGCAGCGATGGAGCTCGGGCCGGGCGGGTCGCCGTCCAAGAAGCGCTCCGTGAGCCGTACACACCCGACGTCGAGCGAGCGGACGGCCTGGGGGGCGGCGGGCGCGGCTCCGACGACCAGCTCGGTGGAGCCGCCGCCTATGTCCACCACCAGCCACGGCCCACCGGCTGGGTCCAGCTCGGAGGTCGCGCCGAGGAACGACAGGGCCCCCTCTTCGTCGCCACCCAGGAGCTCCGGGCGCACCCCGACGATCGCTTCGGCCCCGTCGAAGAGCTCATCGCGGTTGATGGCGTCGCGCGCCGCCGAGGTGGCGGTCATCCGGACCCGGTCGACGCCGAAGCGGTCCATGACGCTGCGGTACTCGCGCAGCACGGCCAGGGTGCGCTCGATGGCGTCGGGGTGGAGCCGGCGGGTCTGGTCCACGCCCTGGCCGAGCCGGGTTATGCGGTTGACCCGTTCCAAGGTCGGGCCGCCGGGCCGGCCCACGAGGAGGCGAGTCGAGTTGGTGCCGCAGTCGATCGCCGCGGCGGGCGTCTCACCCAGCTCGGCCGCGACCCATCGCCCCACTGGATCGTCGCCTCCGGCCAGGTACCAGGCGTAGTGGGCGTGCAGGCACTTGACACCCCGGCGGGCCCCCGCCACCCCGCCGGCCGGGAGGTGACCGGCCCAGCCGTCTGGCAAAGCTCGGTCGCGTGCCGCGGCGTACTCGGCATGCGCCCGCGCCACGTCGGCGGGGTCGATCTCCCGCTCGGCCCGGCGCACTCCCCCGCCCGCCTCGAGGCGATCGACGGCTAGCTTCTCGGCCCGACCGACCAGCCAGTACAACGTCGGCATCGGGGTCCCGTCGTGGAGCAGCGGGGAATTGCGGATGACCACGGGCCCGCCGGAGCGGTCTCGGACGACCACCTCGAACTCCCCTCGGGGATGGCGGCCCAGCAGCTCCTGGACCCGGGCCCGGTCCGGGTGAGAGCTCAGGAGGAGGAGGTGCCCGACCGGCAGATCCGGCGGCGGAGAAGGACAAAGAGGACCAGCAGCCCGCCGACGACCGGGACCAGCCGCTTGAGCGTCGAGCCGCCGGCCACCGCCAGCAGATCGACCGGTTCGGCCTCGGGAGCCTCGATGCGGCGAGGCCCCGAAGCCGGGCTCGCATTGGCAGGGCGGCTTGGACCGGACCCATTGGGCCCGGCCGCCTCGGCAGCAGGCTGGGGGCTCGAAGCGGCCGACGCAGCCAGGTCGGCCTCCAAGGCCTCGACGAACTGGCCCATCAACTTCGAGCTGACCTCGCCCAGCACGCCCCGCCCGAACTGGGCGACCTTGCCGGTGACGGTCAGGTCAGTGATCACGGTGACCTTGGTCCCGTCACCGTCGGGGATCATGGTGGCGGTGATGAGGGCGCTGGCGTTGCCCTGGCCCCGGGTGTCACGGCCGCTGGCCTTGATGACGACCTTGCCGGCGGCCTCGTCCTGCTCCATGAAATTGGCGGCTCCCTTGTACTGGGCGGTGATGGGGCCGACCTTGACCTTCACCACGCCGCGGTACTCCTCACCCTCAACCTCTTGGAGCTGGGCGCCGGGCAGCATTGGAGCGATCCGCTCGACGTCGGTGAGGAGCTTCCATGCTTCAGGGACCGGCACTGCGACCCGGAACTCGTTGTTCAACTCCATCCCTGCAAGTCCTCTCTCGTATCGATGTCTACCGGATCTCCATGGCACGGTACTTCCTGGACCAGGTCGGGGCGTTCCCGCATGAGGACCCGGGCCCCCTCGTCCCCCGACAGCGGTAGGAGGCCCCATACCGCAGAGCCGAGCCGCACAGGGTTACGACGCCGGCCATCGTAGGTCGCCACGGCCACATCGGCGGGCGCTGCGGCAACCGCCCTCCAGGCGGCGGCAGGAACGAGGGGCTGGTCGGCCAGGCCCACCACGATGGCCGACAGGCCAGCGGCCCGGGCCTCTCGTACGGCGCGCTGGAGAGAGGTCGCTTGACCCATCTCCCAGTCCGGGTTGGGCACCAGCCGGGCGCGCTCGGGCAGGACGGCGGACAGGTCGGCCGAGCCGGTCACGACCCAGGTTTCATCGAGGCCGGCATCGAGGGCGTTCGAGGCAGCCCACCACGCGACGGTCCGGCCCCGAAAGGGGGCCAGGAGCTTGTGGGGCGCGTCCGGTCCGGCCCGGAACCGGGAGCCCGATCCGGCGGCCAGAAGGACCGCGGCCACTGAACCACTCAGGAGGGGCGTTCCTGGCTGATGAGGTCGCGGTGGATGGGTCCCTCCCGATCGCGTAAGGAGGGGGCATCCTTGCCGGTGCGCATGGCGATCATCTCCGCGCAGATCGCCACCGCCGTCTCCTCCGGGGTACGGGCGCCGATATCGAGGCCGATCGGGCCCATGACCCGGGCCAGGCCGGCGTCGTCCACCCCGGCCTCGCGCAAACGGGCGGCCCGGTCGTCGGTCGTGCGCCGGGACCCCATGGCTCCGAGATAGCCGACCTGGGTCGTCAACCCCGCGACGATGGCCGGCACGTCGAATTTGGGATCATGGGTGAGGACGCACACGGCGTCGCGGGGCCCGAGGAGGTGCCCGACCTCGGCCAGGTGCTTGTCCGGCCAGGCCACCACCACGTCGTCCGCCATCGGAAAACGGGCCGCCGTCGCGAACACCGGCCGGGCGTCGCACACCGTCACGCGGTAGCCGAGGATCTTGGCCACCTTGGCGAGGGCGGCGGTGAAGTCGACGGCGCCGAAGATGATCATGCGAGGAGGCGGAGCGAACGACTCGATGAACACGGTGAGGTCGCGGGCCCGCGCTTCGCCGTGCAGGCCGTAGTGGCGGCTGGCCGTCAGGCCGGCGGCCAACTCGCCCAGAGCATCCCGGGTGACCACCCGGTCCAGGTCGGCATCGCCGAGCGACCCGAGGGACTGGACCGGCGGCCCGGGCCGGACCAGCAGCTTGGCCCCGAGCGCCTCGTCGGGACCTTCCACCACCTCGGCCAGGGCCACGGGTTGGGCGGATCGGATGGCCGAGGCCAGAACGTCGTAGAGCTCGCTCATGTAAAGGCGCTACCAGTCGAGCGGCTCGACGAACACCCGGATGGTGCCGCCGCAGGTCAGGCCAACCGCGAATGCCTCGTCGTCGGAGTACCCGAACGTGCACAGCTTGGGGCGTCCCGTTTCGTTCAGGACCTCGAGCGCTTCGGTGACCACCGCTCCTTCCACGCATCCTCCCGAGACCGATCCGGCCACCTCCCCCGCCTCCGACACGGCCATGGCCGCCCCCGGCAGGCGGGGTCCTGAGCCTTCGAGGGCCACGACGCGGGCTACAGCGACCCGCTTGCCCTCGCTCCGCCACCGGTCGATGTCGGCCAGGATCTCCTTCATTACGAAACCTCCACACGCGCACCCCGACGGCCGCCCGCGATCCGAGCGGCCAAGTGCTCCAACGACGCTACGGAATGACCTTCCACGAACAGATCAACATAAGGCAAGGCGGCCGCCATTCCGCGGGCCAATGGGGCGTAGCCGGGCGACGCTTTCAACGGGTTCACCCAGATGACCCGGCGCGCCACGCGCGCCAGGCGGGCCATCTCGGTCGCCACCAGGCCGGGGTCGCCGCGATCCCAACCGTCAGAGCAGATCACCACGACCGCGCCGCGGGCCAGCCCCCGCACTCCCCACCTGTCGTTGAACTCCTGCAGGCTGGTTCCGAGGCGGGTACCGCCCGACCAGTCGCTGGCCGCGGTGGCGGCCAGGCGCAACGCCACTTCAGGGTCGCGTTGGCCGATCTCGCGTGTGATGCGCGTCAGTCGGGTGCCTATGGTGAAGACCTCCACTTGGCCGGAGCGCCGTGAAGCCACCGCCGCATGGGCGAAGCGGACCAGGGCCCGGGCGTAGGGCTCCATGCTGCCGGAAACGTCGAGGAGGAACACCATGCGCCGGGGTCGCTCCACCGGTTCTCGCCAGGCCCGCCTGACGGGGACGCCACCGTGGCGGACATTGCGCCGGAAGGTGCCCCGCAGATCCGGATGCTGGCCGGAGCGCCGCCGGGCGGCCCGGGTGCGGCGAGACACCCGCAGCTCGCTGGTGATGCGCAGGGCCGAGATGAGCCGTTGGGCCTCGGCCCACTCCTCTTGGGACAACCCGGCGAGGTCCCGTTCGCCGAGCACCTCCACGGCCGAGTAGCGCAGGGGCACGATGTCCCCCGACTCTTCGCCATCCTCCCCCTCGGTCTCCTCGCCAGGTTCCTCGTCGTCGATGGCGAGAGTGACGGGCTGTGACCAGGTCGGCACCCGACCGGCGAAGGTGATCTCGGCCCAGAACGAGGTGAAGACCCGGTCGTATGTTTCGATGTCCTCGGGCCGGCGGACGAGCGTGGCCCGACCGGCCCAGTACACCTGGCCCGGGTCGGCCAGGCCCACCAGACCGAGAGCCTGGGCGAACACGACAGCCGACCCGGTAGGCACGGACAGGCCCTCGGCGCGCAGGGCCCCGACGAAGCCAGCGATAACACGATCTGGAGAGGTCACGCGCCCCGTTGGGTCGCGGCCCGCACCACCTCGCCGATGCCGGCCGCCCGCACCCGGTTCTGGTCCTCCCGGTACTTGAGCACCGTCCCGAGGGTGAGCTCGACGGTGCGCTCGTCGATCTGGCGCCGGCCGAGCGCGGCCAGGGCGGCCGTCCAGTCGATGGACTCGGCCACGCCGGGTGGCTTGTAGAGGTGCATCTCGCGCATCTGCTCCACCGCGGCGGCGACTTGGCGGGCCAGGCTGGGAGCGGCTCCAGGCGCCCGCAGGGCGATGATGGCCACCTCGCGTTCGAAGTCGGGATGCTCAACCCAGTGGTACAGGCATCGGCGTTTGAGGGCGTCGTGCACGTCGCGCGTCCGGTTGGAGGTGATGATCACGACCGGGGGCTCAGTGGCCCGGAAGGTGCCCAGCTCGGGGACCGTGACGGCGTACTCGGAGAGGAACTCGAGCAGGAACGCCTCGAACTCGTCGTCGGAGCGGTCCACCTCGTCTATGAGGAGGACCGGTGGTGGGCCCGCACCGTGGTCGACGGCGAGCAGCAGCGGCCGGCGCAGGAGGAAGCGCTCGCTGTAGACGTCGTCCTCGGCTTCTCGCCCCCGGCCCGCCTCCGCGGCGCGCAGGTGCAGGAGCTGGCGTGCGTAGTCCCACTCGTACACCGCCTGCGACA
>JAFAWZ010000211.1 GCA_019241495.1 Acidimicrobiales bacterium
TGGAACTGTGTTCGACGATCTCGACTTGGAGGCTCATTTCTTCCTGCCTGAGGCTTGTCCGTGCGTCTGGTGGAGAGCGATTCAGTCGTCTTCGCGGGTGATCGGTTCTGTTCGCTCGGCGAGAACCTCCGAGCGCCACTGCGGCTCGCGGGCCCGGCGCCGCGACTCGCTGAGCTCACCTGAACCTTGGTTGTTCTCCATGGCTGTTTGCCGCCCGGCGTGCGCTGCGGAGGCCGCGCCGCCTGGGTAGAGCGGAGCCCTACGCCGAGGCCAGTTGCTTGTCCGCGTCGCTGCTGGTGATGGACAGCTTGCGGGGCTTCGCCGCCTCGCGAACCGGGATGGTCAGCGTGAGCACCCCGGAGTGATAGTCGGCGGCAATCGCTTCCGAGTCGAGCGTCTCGCCCAAGAACAACTGGCGGGTGAAGGTTCCCGTCGGTCGTTCGCTGACGATCATCTCCGCTCCTTCGGCCGCCACCGGCGCCCGCTCGGCTTTGACGGTGAGCACGTTCTGTTCCACCTCCAAGTCGATCGAGTCGGGGTTGATCCCGGGCAGGTCGAAATGGACGTAGAAGTCGGTGCCCTTGCGGTAGGCGTCCATCGGCATGGCCGCCGGGCGGGCGACGGTCCCGAACACCTGCTGGGTGAGCCGGTCGAGGTCACGGAACGGGTCGGTTCGCATCAGCATCGTTCTGCTCCTCCTTGTCGGTTGGCAATAGCAACTGATGTTCGCCGCCTCCCATTGCTTTCCGGGAGGCAAGTGTTATGATACTCAATCATTGAAGATCTGCAAGAGGCGACTTAGATTATGCCATTGGACCCCAGCAGTGATGACCGGATGTACCGGCGCCTCGAGGTGGCGCCAGAAGCTTCGGCCGACCAGATAGGCCGCGCCTACCGCCGCCTCGCCCACAGCCACCATCCCGACACCCACCCCGAAGACCCCGACGCCGCCATCCGGTTCAGGGAGATCACCGAGGCATATGAGATCCTCAGCGACCCGGGCCGCCGTGCCCGCTACGACCACGACCGTCAGCCATCCCCAACCAGCGATTTCAGTCCGCCCCGCCCGGCCGCCAAGACTAACCGCATCCCGGTGACGCCCCTGTATAGCCCGGGTCAAGTCCCGAACCAGCCCATGTATATCGGGCGCGGGCCGTTCCAGACCGGCTCGGCTCGCTTCATAGCCGGACCGGTCCACGTCACCCCGGCCTCGACCCCCCACGGCGCCGCACCCAGTCCGGCCAGCGACAGCGATCTCGCCGAGTTCATCGACGCCGTTCTTAGAGCCTGGCGGTGGTGGTGATGGACTGGCCCGACACCGACCACGGTGTCTTCGCCATCTCCGTGGCCGCACAACTATGCGGCCTGCACCCCCAGACTCTGCGCGTCTACGAACGAGAGGGACTGGTCGACCCCGATCGCTCTGCGGGAGGCACCCGCCTCTACAGCGGTCGCGACGTGGAGAAGCTACGCCAGATCGCCGCCCTGACCGACACCGGAATCAACATCGCCGGCATCAAGCGCGTCTTCGAACTCCAAGACGAAGTGCGCCGACTAAAGGCCCAGATTCAACGCATGGACACCCGGATCAAAAAGCAAACGCCCTAGCGCAGCTCGTGCCCAGACCTCTGCCAATGGCATGTCGCTTTCACCGTCGCTGTACGCGGAAATTCCGTTCGACGACCTCTTGACATCTAGGGCCCGGCACCACCGAGGTGGGGGGCCTGCGTAGGGTGCGCTGGGCCGGTTTTTCTGCTTCGGCTTCCATCTCGACTGGAGCGGGGCTAATCGACTCCTTGGACTTGATCGTCGGATCGGGAAGGACCTCTCGGCGCAGGGGCCGTCCCTTCCTCGCAACGGTACAGGGCAAGTGTCGGTGAGGTTATGTTCATAGTCGGTCAGGGATGTCGTTCATTCAGGAGCTCGTGGCGGTAGCCGAGCGACGACGCCATCTCCACTACCGAGACGTGGGTCCATGGATCCACCATCCAGTCGGGTGGCAGCTCGAGCGAAGCCGGAGCACTTACCCGTCGGGGTGAGGGGGACTCGAGGAACCCGGGGTCGTTGCCTCCGAGGGCGTTCGGCGGGCCGAGGCGGGAGTAGGGGGACTTCTCAGGGTGCCGCATGGCCTCGATAGCGCCTTCCCGGCAGTCGAGCCCCAACCAGCGGCAGATGCGGGGGAGGGTCTCCTCCGGAGCGTTCAGCACGTCCTCCGAGCGGACCCGCATCCAACGCGAAGGTGGAAGCGACTCCGTGAAGGTCTTGATCCGGCCGTGGTGGAACAACCAGGTACCAAGCAGGTGCAGGTGGTACAGCTCGTCGGGTAGGTCCCACAGGTTCATGGCCTTCCTCGCCTGGTGCATGGAGCGCACCGTCGACACCGGATGGCGGGTCACGTGCAGGTACCGGGCGTGAGGGTAGGCGTGGTCAAGGCGGCTCAGATAGTCCTCGCGGTTGGAGTTCTCCGGCGATTTCTCCAAGGCGACGAGCGGCGCCACCCGCCCTTGCAGCTGATCGAACACGCAGGCCACGTCCCAGTCGTGGCGCTCGGCCAGCCACTGGCGAGCCCATGTCACCGACTCGAGGTCCTGGCGGCCAGTGAAGACCTCGGCGATGGCTCGGGCCAGTCCCGCGGTCCGGGCCTGGGCCCGCAGCCCTCGCGAACCGGGCCGATCGGTGATCAGATCCCGTACCTTTTCACCCCTCCACAGCGACAGCTCCGGGAAGCCGTAGAGCTGCGGATGCATCCCGATCATCGATGCGACCACCGACGAGTTCGACCGGGCCGGGGCCAGCACGAAGACGGGCCTGAACCACTCCGGGTCGCGTTCGGGCTGGGGCACCCGGCGGTCTGGCAGGTCCCGCACGTCCTCATTCTGGCTGGGCAAGTGCCAGCGGGGGAGGCACAGACGGGCTTTTCGCTGTTCGACTCACATTCCTCGGCCTACCTTTTGGGTGTGCCCAACTTGCCGTGGACCTCCCGAGCCGAGATGGAGGCGGGGGCCAACTACCTCGTGATGGCCTCCCACCTCCCGCTGGCCAAGATGTCGTCCACCGTGCAGTTCGGCCGTGCCGTGTCGGCGGTCAGGAAGCAGCTGGCCAGGGCCGATGGGCTGATCGGTTACACCCTTCGGGCCAAACCTCTCGCGCGCGACTACTGGACTCTGTCGGTCTGGAAGGACCAAGGGGCGCTCGGCGATTTCATGCGAAAGGCGCCGCATGTGGAGATCATGAGCTCACTGAAGCCCATCATGGGGCCGACCAACTTCGTCCACTGGGAGATAACCGCAGCTGACGGGCGTCCCACCTGGACAGATGCCATGGCCCGTCTCGCTTCTGGCTGACGACTGGACCCGCCTTCACGGTCACAGGTGTCGAATATCATGTCATACACGGACATGTGTTCGGTTCAGGCAATGACAGAGGAGGCGGCGGCAGTTTGTCGTTGGCGATGTCGGTGGCGGAGTCAGGGCCATGGTTGGCGGCCCGGCTGGAGCAGCTGGAGCGAGGGGAGGCGGCCTGGTTGCAGGTATTGGCTGAATTCGATCTGGCCAAGGGCTGGGCCGCGGACGGGCAACTGTCATGTGTGACCTGGCTGACGTGGAAGGGGCGTATGGGTCGGGCCACGGCCTACGAGAAGTTGATGGTCGCCCACCAGCTGCGCCGCCGCCCT
>JAFAWZ010000011.1 GCA_019241495.1 Acidimicrobiales bacterium
ATGGTAGAGGGCGGGAGCCCGGAGCGCCCTTCACGGCGACAAGCCCAACCGGGCCTCGGCGGTCGGCCAGTCGGAGGCAATGGCGGCTTGGGCTGCGGCGAGGGTGACCTGGCCGGCGCATACAGCATCGTGGAGTCGACCTTCGACCCCGTCCTTGGCGTTGATGCCGAAGGGAGCCCGTGAGTCGAACTGGGCGGGCCGGCCCTGATCCGGTTCCGGCCAGAGATTGCGGGTGTCGCTCGCCCCACCCAACTCCAAAGGAACCAGATGATCCAGCTCCATGCTCGACGGTGGGGCAGGGTCGGAGTAGGCGGCTTCAGCCAGCCGCTTGTAGGCGTTGGTCATGGCTTCGGGTGGCCGCACCGAGGCCGTGTAGCCACCCGGCCGGCACACGGTGGAATCAATGTCGGCCTGGGTGACTCGGGGGTCGATGGCGCCGGGCGTGCACTGCGGGTCGGGCAGGTTGTAGCCGCCTACCGCGTGACGGTATGTGCAGCCCGCGGTAGCGGGAACCGGGCCGTCCAGCCCAGCTCGGGTCCAACCCGGACCTCTCGCCGTCACAAGCCCCGAATCGTTCTGCGGTGAGCGCGCGGTACCGGTCGAGCCGCCCGGTACCGGCGAGACCGACCGGCAGCTCGCGGCCGAAGCCATCATCACGACCACCGCCGCTACGCCTGCGACCAACCTGTTCATAGGAAAGTAGCTACCAGCCGGGTGTGACATCACCTGGCGGCGGCGACGCACAGCGGCGGGCTACAAGTCCTCTTCTGAGACCACCTCGAACCCGGCGGCCCGCAAAGCCGCCGCGGTGACTCCTTCCCCCGCGACGAGCACACCTCGGTGGGTGCCGTCGTAGATCTGGTGGCAGCCGCACGACGGGGATCGAGCCTTGAGCACCGCCCGCTCGATCTGCGCGGCTCGGGCGAGGGCCACCGCCTGATCGGCTCCCCGCCGGTAGAAGTCGGTGATGTCACCACCATCTGCGGTGCGGACCCGGCCGCCGGAACTGCGCTCGGCCGCCGGCCGGGGGGTTGGCAACCCCCCGGCCACTTCTGGGCATACGGGGATGAGCTGATGGTCGGTGGCAAGGGCGGCCACTACCGGGTTCGCCTTCGATTCGCCCTTGTGGGTGCACGAGATACCCAGCAGGCAGGCTGAAACGAGGATCGGGCGGCGGGCCGGACCGTCGGGAGGCATAACGCACGTTAGAAGCTGTCGCAAACTGTTTCCAGGTGAGAGAAGGCGACGGCTCGTCCATCCCAGGGGTGCGAGGGGAGGAAAGAGTCGGTCAGAGACGAGCCGCGGCCTTCTCCCTCCCGCGAGTTTGTGACAGCTTCTTTAGGCCGTCAGCTGGATCCCGTTCGGCTGGTTCTTGGGAGGACGACCCCGCTTGCGCTTCTGGGTGAGGATGTGGCCGTTCAAGAACAAGTGGCCACCCCACACCCCCCACGGCTCACGCCGCTCCAGCGCTCCTTCGAGGCAGGGTTCGACGAGCGGGCAGCTCGAGCAGACCTCCTTGGCCCGGAGGATGTCGGGGATCTGGTCGGAGAAGAACATCTCGGTCAGACCTCCCGTCTCGTCCCTACAGCTCGCGTCCGCCCACGGGTCGACCGCTGCGGCCAATCCAGTCAGCTGGTAGCTCGGTTCGATGGCGAACATGTCGCCGTTCCTTTCTCTTCTCGGTCCCATCTCGAATGTCTGCTGGAAAACGAAGAGGCCACCGGGATTTCCCGGTGGCCTCTGGACCTTCTCTAGGAACTGGATTCTGAGTTATCCAGACGACAGCTCCTGAAGGCCCAGTGGCCACACGTTGGTGTCGATGCCGGCCATGCCCGTCAGCTTCACGGAATGCTTGGCGAGCCCGCCCACCGACGGGACGTACCACGCCGGTGCGGAGGCGGTCTGCGCCGGAGCAAACGAGGCCCAACGACGCGAAGTGAGGGAGCAGACGCGGATGGCGAGCGAGCTTCGGATCGAATCTGTCACCAGCGTCCTCCTTCCATCACGTGGACCTCTCGGCATCGAACGTCAGCGAATCGTAGAGATGCTGACGCCAGGGACCTTCCCTGCCTCTTAGATGGAAACACGCCCGACCGGAGTCGTCAAACTATTTATTCGGGTTCTGGGAGTCCGCGCCCCCAGCTAGCCGGAGCCGGGCGGCCACTGCTTCCTCGAAGAGCTCAACTGTGGCCGCGGCCACGACCGTCCGCCGGTCGCCGTTTCTCAACACCAGCTCCCGGCCGAACGCTTCGCCGACCGGGGCGCCGGCCTCCTGGCATATCAACATCCCCCCCAGGTAGTCCCACGGGGCCAGCGACTGGCGGGCGCAGTCGATGAACGCGTCCAGCTGCCCGGATGCAACCGCGCACAAGTCGAGCGCCGATGCGCCGAGGGAACGGAACTGAGACCATCCGAGCGACTCCGCCGGATAGCCGGAGAAGGCGACGATGCCGTCGCCCATCGCCAGGCAACCGCTCGGCTCGATCGGCTGGCCGTCACAGCGCGCTCCCCCGCCTCGGGTCGCCTCGAAACGCTGCCCGGTGGCCTGGTTCACCACCAACGCGGCCACCGCCCCCTCGTCGTCGAGGGCGCACAGGCTCGTCGCCCACCACGGGAGCTGGCGCGCTGCGTTCGTGGAGCCGTCCACCGGGTCGACGACTACGACGATGGGCCGGTCCAGGTTGTGGGGACCAGACTCCTCTGACACGGCCCCGAGGCCGGCCCGCCCGAGCACTTCGAGCACCGCATCGTCGGCGATCAGATCGCTGTGGTACTGGTCCGGTCGGGTCCCGGCCGGACCCCAGTCGGCCAGCCCATCGAGCCCGACCGCTACGGCTGTGGCGGCGTCGTGCAGCACGCCAAGTATCGCATCGGGATCGGCCACCGACCACCGACGCTACCCGAACCCCGAGGCGCCATCGTGCGGGTAGGGTCTAGCCCCGATGGCGGTGATAGACGTCGCCGGTTACGTGGCCGAGCTGAAAGACCATGCCGTGGACCACGGTTTCCACGTCCACGACGAGCGACACTTCGTCGAGACCTACTCCCTGCGCCAGGCCTGGGAGGTCGACCTGCACCCCGAGGACGCCTGCAACGGCCCGCTCGACCTGCACCTGGCCCTCGAGGTGGACCCCCGGGTCCTGCTCGCCTTCGAAGATGTCGTGGTGGACCTGCCCGAGGGCCAGGATCCTCCCGACGACTTCCGCTTCCCGCTCACCTTCACCTGGGCCCTACCTCCCCTCCCCAACGGGCCGGACCTCCTGCGGCTGGCCATCGACCTGGCCGGCATCGGGGGTATCGAGCTGCCCCTCGAGTCGTCGGCGATCGACAGCTACGCCTCGGCGACCGACCCGGCCGAGCGCCGCATCACCATCGTGGCCCGCCAGCAAGTGTCCTTGGCCCGGGTGCTGGCGGGTGAAGAGCTCCTGTGCGAGACCTTCGATAAGGCCCTCGCGGTCAGCCAGTACCTGCTCGACCGGGCGCCCACTTGGCTGGGCAGCTGACCGACCATCTATCTGTGGACGCTCGTCACCAAATTTTGGCAACCAGCGCCCTCAGAGGCTGTCGCAAAACTCGCGGGAGGGAGAAGGCGGCGGCTCGTCTTTCACCAACTCTTACCTCCGCTCGCACCCTGGGGATGAGACGAGCCGCCGCCTTCTCCCACCTGGAGATAGTTTTGCGACAGCCCTCAGAAAG
>JAFAWZ010000081.1 GCA_019241495.1 Acidimicrobiales bacterium
GGCGGATCAATCATCTGCAGGCCTACCGGCTTCTTCATCTGTTCTTGTCGTCCTCCCCTGCGGTGCCGGCCTTCGCGGAGGCCTTGAGCGCCGCAGAAGCGGCCGAGCTGTCGACCGGTTCCTCTTGCTCGGTGGCGAGCCGCGCCGATCGGATCGGCGAGCTGCGCCCCGATGACTGGCCGCTGTTGGAGGCCCTGAGCGCAGATGGCCGGGCCAGCTGGCGACAGCTCGCCGCCTCCACCCACTGGCACGAGACCACGGTCCGCCGGCGAGTGGAGGAGCTGATCGCCTGTGGTCTGGTGTACTTCGACGTCGACCTGCAAACCGAGCTCCTCGGGCTGGCCACCCGGGCCGTTCTATGGATGTCCGTGGCTCCCGCTTACCTCATGCAGGTCGGCGAAGCCATGGCCACGCACCGGGAGGTCCCGTTCGTATCTGTCACCACGGGGCCCACGAACCTGGTGGCTTCGATCGCTTGTCGCAACGATCGGGCCCTGTTCGAATACCTCAACACCAGGATCGCCCCGCTGGAGGGGGTGTCTCACGTCGAGGTCGAGCCGATCATCAGTCGATCAAACGGCACGCCACTCTTGACCCTTGACGGACCGTTGGCCCTGTAGTACTCTGAATCGAGTATCCGAACTGGGACAGAGATCATGCCATCGAGAAACCGTTCGAATCCCTTGGCCCTGGCCGTGCTGGTCACCTTGCACGAGAAGCCAATGCACCCCTACGAGGTGGCCACCACCTTGCGCCAGAGGCACAAGCACGAGAGCGTCCGGCTCAATTACGGATCGCTCTACTCGGTGGTCGCTTCCCTCGAGAAGCGGGGCATGATCGCCGCGCAAGAGACGGAGCGAGAGGGGCGGCTCCCGGAGCGCACCATATACCGCATCACCGACGCGGGCCGAACCGAGCTTCGGGATTGGCTGACCGAGATGATCTGCGAGCCGACCAAGGAGTACCCGGCCTTCGAAGCGGCCCTCTCCTTTCTGGGTGCTCTGCCCCCCGACACGGTGGTGGCGTTGCTCGAGCAACGAGAGCTGCGGCTACAGCTCAACGTCGCCCAGGCCCGTGCGTCGCGCGAAGTGGTCGAGAAGATGGGCTTGCCTCGCTTGTTCTGGGTGGAAGGTGAGTTCGCCACGCTGCTGGTTGAGACGGAGCTCGCCTATGTCCGCCGCCTCATCAAAGAGATCCAAGACGGGACGCTCGAAGGCGTCGTTTGGTGGCGGGCGGTCTACCAGGAGGACGGATCGATGGGCGAGCTTCCCCCCTTCCCATTCGAGGGTCCTGGACCCACATCTACCGAGGAGACCGAGCAATCAGAGATAGGGCAATGAGAGGTAGGGCAATGAGAGGTAGGGCAATGAGTCAAGAAGTGATCGTGGCCTCCGGGCTGACCAAGAGTTTCGCCGGTCGGGGGCGCGTCGTGGAGGCCGTGAAAGGCATCGATTTCGCGGTGGAGCAGGGAGAGATCTTCGGGTTCCTCGGTCCCAACGGGGCGGGAAAGACCACCACCCAGCGCATGCTCACCACCCTGCTTCCCATCGACGCGGGAGTGGCCCAGGTGGCGGGCTGTGACGTCGCTCGTTTGCCGGCCCAGGTCCGGGCCCGGATCGGATACGTGAGCCAGCTCGGCGGAGCCGACAACCTGGCCACCGGCCGGGAGAACCTGATGCTCCAGGCCCGCCTCTACGGCGCGGCCAAGAGTGATGCGCGCCAACGGGTGGGCGAGGTCCTCGCCGCCATGGACATCGGCGCGATAGCCGACCGCAAGGTGAAGACCTACTCCGGGGGGCAGCGTCGCCGCCTCGATGTCGCTCTGGGGATCGTCCATCAGCCCGAGGTGCTGTTCCTCGACGAGCCGAGCACGGGGCTGGACCCGCAGAACCGGGCCAACCTGTGGGACCACGTCCGGCGGCTGCGCGAGACAGGGACGACCATCTTCATGACCACCCACTATCTCGAGGAGGCCGATTCCCTCTGCGACCGCATAATGATCATCGACCACGGGCAGATCGTCGCGGACGGCACCCCGCAGGACCTCAAGCGCCAGGCCCTTGGCGACTCGGTCCTCTTGACCGTCGGTTCGAATGACCAAACCAGTGCCCGACAGCTGCTCGAGCGAGCCGACTTCGTCAAGGAGGTCAGTTCGGACGGCGAGGGACTGAGGCTCTATGTGCACGACGGCAAGGCGGCGTTGCCCGACATTTTTCGCCTGCTCGATTCGCAACGCATAGCCGTGCGAACGGTCAGCCTCTCAGAGCCCACGCTGGACGACGTGTTCCTGGCCAAGACGGGGCGGTCCTTGCGAGACGGCGATCGGCCCGTCGTTTCGGAGGAGGTGGCAGCGTGAAAACCGTTCGCGAAACCGGGCTTCTCTTCGGCCGGCAGGGAATGCAGATGCTGCGCAACCCGGTATGGATGTTCGTCGGGCTGTCCACTCCACTGCTCTATCTGTTGTTGTTCACTCCGCTGCTGACCCACGTTCCGGGTATCGGCGGCAGCGGGGCCCGGGCCATCGACGGGTTCCTTCCCGGGATCCTGGCCCTGCTGGCTTTCGCTTCGGGCGCCAGCGCCGGATTCGGAACCATATTCGAGATTCAAAGCGGGGTGACCGAGCGCCTGCGGGTCACCCCCTCGAGCCGCCTGGCCATCCTGCTCGGCCCGATCCTGTTCGGGGTGGCCTCCATGTTCTTCTTCGACCTGCTGATGGTCGTGGTGGCGGTCCCGTTCGGGTTCCACCTGCACGTGGCGGGACTTCTCGTCCTCGCCGTGCTGCTCGCTTTGTTGATGGTGACCATGGCGGCGTTCTCCGTCGCCATGGCTGTCACGATCAAAGAGATCAGCGGGTTCGCCGCGGTCATCAACGGGCTCAACCTGCCGATAATGCTCCTGGCCGGAGTGTTGCTCCCGTTGTCGATCGGCCCGGGCTGGCTGAGGGTGCTCGGCCATTTCGACCCTCTCT
>JAFAWZ010000272.1 GCA_019241495.1 Acidimicrobiales bacterium
GTGCCGGAACATCACGACGCGGCGGGCTCCAGTCCCCGCAGCGTCGTGATGTTCCGGCACACGAGCCTCAAACCTCCCTGGCCACGATGTTGCGATGCACAGCCCACGCTCCTTGCACGATTCCGAAGAACGTCGTTACGTTGAAGAGGTTCGCAGAACCCACGGGCGCAACGAGCCCGCCCTGCCAACCTATTCGAACCTCGAAGCACCAGACAGGGGAAGCGATTGCTCTTTACAGAGGAACACGACTCTTTCCGCCGGACGGTCCGGGGCCTGCTCGAAAGAGAGGTCACGCCTCACGCCGACGAGTGGGAAGAGGCCGGCCACTTCCCGGCTCACGCCCTGTTCAAGACCCTCGGCGCCCACGGGCTGCTCGGGCTCGAGTACGACCCGGCCTACGGGGGGCAGGGTGCCGACCATTCGTACGCCGTGATCCTCGGCGAGGAGCTGGGGCGCATGGGATGCCCCGGTGTGGCCATGGCCGTCGGCGTGCAGACCGACATGGCTACACCGTCCCTACACCGATTCGGCAGCCCGGATCTGAAGGAGAAGTACCTGGGCCCCGCGATCAGGGGGGAGATGGTGACTTCGATCGCGGTCACCGAGCCCGACGCCGGCTCCGATGTGGCGGGGATCCGCACCCGGGCCGCCCGGGACGGCGACCAGTGGGTCATCAACGGCTCGAAGCTCTACATCACCAACGGCACCCAAGCGGACTGGCTGTGCCTGCTCTGCCGGACCTCCGACGAGGGCGGCTATCGAGGCATGTCGCAGATCGTGTTCCCGACCGACACGCCCGGGTTCGCGGTGAGCCGCAAGCTGGACAAGTTGGGGAACCGATCGTCGGACACCGCCGAGCTGTCGTTCACCGACGCCCGGGTGCCGGTAACCAACACCATCGGCGAGATCGGGCGGGGCTTCCAGCAGCAGATGAACCAGTTCCAGAATGAGCGCATGAGCGCTGTGTACAACTCGGTGGGAGGGATGGGCCGGGCGCTCGAACGGACCCGGGAGTACCTGAAGCAGCGCCGGGCGTTCGGGGCACCGTTGCTCGCCAACCAGTACATCCAGTTCAAGTTGGCCGAGCTGGCTGCCGAGCTGGACGTGCTGCGCCACTACACCTATGCCTGCGCCGAGGCTTACATCGCCGGGCAGGACACCACCCGCTTCGCGACGATCGCCAAGCTGAAGGCAGGCCGGCTGCAGCGGAACCTGGCCGACACCTGCCTGCAGTTCCACGGTGGCATCGGGTACATGGAAGAGACCTGGACAGCCCGCTACTTCCGCGACAGCCGGCTGCTGTCGATAGGTGGAGGGGCCGACGAGGTCATGCTCCAGGTGCTGTCCCGCCTCGACGGTTTCACTGCTTAGAGACCAGAAGGACAAAGGGGAGCGCCCGTTGCCGACATTCGAGGAGCTCTGCCGGGACCTGCGCGACGAGCAGGTCACCTTGGACGAGGTGTTTGGCGGGCTGGTCAACGAGGACTGGGCGCGCCCGACCCCGGCCGAGGGATGGGACGTGCGCGACAGCCTCAGCCATCTCTGCTTCTTCGAGGAAGCCGCCGTCCTGGCGGTGACCGAGCCCGTGGCGTTCGAAGCGCACAAAGTTCAGCTCTTCGACGACATGGCCGCCGGCCGGCGCCCGGACGTGGAGTTGGGGCGGATGCTCGGGCACCCGAGGGAGGTCCTGGAACGCTGGCATGTGGCGCGACGCACCTACGAAGATGCTGTCAGCCGGGCTGACTCCAAGCTCCGGGTTCCGTGGTACGGGCCATCCATGAGTCCGGCCAGCTTCACGACTGCCCGGATCATGGAGACGTGGGCCCACGGCGCCGACGTGAGAGACGCTCTGTCGATCCCTATCGAGCCCTCCGGGAGGCTCAGGCACGTGTGCCACATAGGCTACGGGGCCCGCGCCTACTCGTTCATGGCTCACGGTGTCGATGATCCAGGCGATCCGGTCCGCATGTCGGTGACCGCGCCCGGCGGAGGCACCTGGTCGTGGGGGCCAGAGGACGCAACCAACCGGATAACCGGGACCTCCCTCGACGTGGCGTTGGTCTTCACCCAACGGCGCCACCGCAGCCGCACCGACGTCCAGGTGACCGGGGAAGTGGCGGAGACATGGTTGTCCATCGCCCAGGCCTTCGCCGGCCCCTCCACCGTGACGGCCCTGGGTAGGTGATCCCTGTCCCCTTGGGGATCGTCCATCCGGGGGAGATGGGAGCCGCCGTCGGAGCGGCCCTGTCTCGAACGGGCAAGCGGGTCCTGTGGGCATCGGAGGGTCGCAGTAGCGAGAGCGCGGAGCGAGCCGCGGCGGCCGGCATGGAGGACGTCGAACGCCTCTCGGTCCTCGCCCGCGAGGCCGGAACCGTCGTCTCCATCTGCCCCCCACATGCCGCCGTCTCGGTCGCGGAGGCAGTCGCCGAGGCCGCTCGGGGACGGACCGGCTGGGCCTATCTCGACGCCAACGCCATCTCCCCGACCACTGCTTCGGAAGTCGCAGGCATTGTCGAGGCCGCCGGGGCCTGGTACGTGGATGGCGGGATAATCGGCCCACCCCCGCATCGCCCGGGAACCACTCGCCTCTACCTTTCGGGCACTCACGCCCTGGACGCGACGACCTCCCTGGCCACCTTGGAGATGGAGATCCATGTGGTGGGAGAGGAAGCGTTTGCCGCGTCGGCTCTGAAGTTGTCGTATGCGGCGTGGACCAAGGGATCGGCCGCGCTGTTGTTGACTTCGAGGGCGGCCGCGGCCCGAGCCGGCGTGGAGCAGGCACTTCTACAGGAATGGGCGGCTTCCCAGCCTGATCTCGCCGCCCGCTGTGAGCAGGCCCAGACGGCCGCGGTGGAGAAGGGGTGGCGGTGGGCCGGAGAGATGGACGAGATAGCGGTCATGATGACGACCCTTGGGCTGCCGCCGGGATTCCACCAAGCGGCGGCGAGCGTGTTCGGTGACGAGGGATAGGGGCGCCACGACCTGGGCCAACTGGACCGGTAACCAGTTGGCAACGAATGTGACCATTGAGCGGCCCAGGAGCACCGAGGAGGTGGCGGCCGTGGTTGCGAACGCGGCCGAGCAGGGCCGCCGGGTGAAGGCGGTGGGGGCGGGCCATTCTTTTTCCGGGATAGCACGACCCGAGGACGTCCTGCTCGACCTTTCCCCGCTTCGCTCGCTCCACCACTGCGATCAGGATTCCGGCCTGGTCACCGTGGGGGCGGGCATGTCCCTGCACAACTTGAGCGAGCGGCTCGCCCAGCTCGGCCTGGCCGTCAGCAATCTCGGTGACGTCGACGTACAAAGCGTGGCGGGCGCCATCTCGACGGGTACTCACGGCACCGGCGCGGCGCACGGTGGGCTGGCGACCCAGGTCGTTGGGTTGGAGATGGTGCTGGCCGACGGGACGGTCACCACCTGCTCACGGTCAGAGCGCCCCTACCTGTGGTCTGCGGGTCGGGTCGGCCTCGGCGCCTTGGGCGTGATCACCCGGGTCACGTTGCAGGCCGCACCGCTGTTCGCGCTGCGAGCCGAGGAAGGCCCGATGCACCTCGACGAGCTGCTGGCCCGATTCGACGAGCTCACGGCCAGCTTCGACCACTTCGAGGCGTACTGGTTCCCACACACCCGCTGGACTCTGGCCAAGTGCAACACCAGGCTGCCGCTCGCCGAGGGATTGGATCGGCTCCCGGCGTGGAAGCAGTGGCGAGACGACGAGCTCCTGTCCAACCTCGTCTTCGGCTGGGGCGTGGAGATCGGCCGCCGCTGGCCCGAT
>JAFAWZ010000184.1 GCA_019241495.1 Acidimicrobiales bacterium
GACCGACAGGTACACGACCGGGTTGGCCGGCAGGAAGGTCGCCACCGACCCGATGGTCAGATCGAGCGGGCCACTCTGGCGGGCCGCCGCGGCCCGGATGACGGCCAGGGCGACCGGCAGCTCCGCGGCTCGGACGTTGACCGGCGGCACGAGGGTGACATGCGGCGGGATGCGGCCGAGGGCAGGGTCGCCGAGCGCCCGGCGCAAACCGTCGAGCTCGTGGGCTGGAGGGCCGTCGAGTAGCAGGGCCACGCCCAGGCGTCTCCGACCGGCCGGCACCCCTGCAGTCTAGGATGGGCCCAGTGACGCACGATCGCGAGTTGTTCGAGATCATCGCCCGGGAAGAGGAACGGCAGAACACCACCCTCCAGCTGATCGCATCGGAGAACTTCGCCTCCCGGAAGGTGATGGCCGCCACCGGCTCGGTGCTGACGAACAAATACTCCGAGGGCTATCCGGGCAAACGTTATTACGGCGGCAACCGGATCATCGACGAGGTGGAGGACCTGGCCCGCCGCCGGGTCGTGGCCCTCTTTGGCAGCCATCTGCCGGCCGGCTCGATCCACGCCAACGTCCAGCCCCACGCCGGAGCCAACGCCAACCTGGCCGCCTATCTCGCCGTGCTCGAGCCCGGCGACACCGTGCTCGGCATGCGGCTCGACCAGGGCGGGCACCTCACCCATGGGTCCCCGGTCAACATCAGCGGCCGGTTCTACAACTTCGTCTCCTACGGAGTCACCGACAGCGACGAGCGGCTCGACTACGACCAGATCGCCGACCTGGCCCGCGACCACCGGCCCAAGCTGATCGTGGCCGGAGCGACCGCTTACCCCCGGATCATCGATCCCGAGCCTCTGCGCCGCATCGCGGACGAGGTCGGGGCCCTGTTCCTCTTCGACGCGGCTCACATCGCCGGTCTCATCGCGGGCGGGGCCCACCCCAACCCGGTCGGCGTGGCCGACATCGTGACCTTCACGACTCATAAGACCCTGCGGGGCCCCCGCGGCGCGGCGATCCTGTGCCGGGAGGATCTCGGAGCGGCCATCGACAAGGCCGTCTTCCCGGGGCTGCAGGGTGGCCCGTTGGAGCACGTGATCGCGGCCAAGGCGGTCGCGTTCTACGAGGCGGCCCAGCCCGAGTTCGCCGAGTACGCCCAGCGCGTGGTGCGCAATGCCCAGGCCCTGGCCGCCGGGCTGGCCGGTGAAGGCTTCCGGATCGTGTCAGGCGGCACGGATAACCACCTGATGCTCGTGGACCTGCGCAGCTTCGACCCCGAGCTGACCGGCAAGGTCGCTCAGGAGGCGCTCGACCGCAGCGCCATCACGCTGAACAAGAACACCATCCCCAACGACCCCCGCTCCCCCTTCGTCACCTCTGGGCTGCGCATCGGCACCCCGGCAGTCACGACGGCTGGTATGGGCCAGACCGAGATGGCCTCCATCGCCAGGCTGATCGGCCGGGTGCTGCGCCGCATCGGTGACGAGCCCGAGTCCGCCGCGGTTCGCGACGAGGTGGCCGTCCTGTGCTCGAAATTCACTCCTTACCCGTAGATCGAAGCTAAGCGGGCGCGGGCATCAACGGGTATTTCGACTACGCCCTGGTAGCCGCCGTCGCGGCCGTGGTCACCTGGGTGGCGACCTTCGTGGTGCGCCGCCTCACGGCCCGGTTCTCGATCATCGTGGTGCCCGACGATCGCCGGGTGCACGAGCGGGCCACCCCGACACTCGGGGGCGCGGCCATGTACGTCGGCCTTCTCGTGTCGATGATCGTGGCCTCGCAGATCCCCGGGCTGGCCCCGCTCTTCCGGGGCAGCTCCGACCCGCTCGGGCTGGTGGTGGCCGCTTCGGTGATATTCGCCGTCGGGATGACCGACGACCTGCGCGAGATGTCCGCCCCGGCCAAGCTGTCCGGTCAGATCCTGGCCGGGACCGTGCTGTACCTGTTCGGCGTGTCGATGCTGTACTTCCGCGCCCCGTTCCTCGGGACGGTCGTGCTGTCGGCCGACCTGATCCCGGTGATGACCGTCATCTGGGTGGTCGGCATGGCCAACGCGGTGAACCTGGTCGATGGCCTGGACGGCCTGGCCGCAGGGATCGTGGGGATCGCGGCGGCCGCCTTCTTCTTCTACTCTCACCAGCTGATCCTGGCCGGGACCATCCAACCCGGCAGCGGCCCACTGTTCTGCGCCATCGTGGTCGGGATCTGCGTCGGTTTCCTGCCCCACAACTTCCACCCGGCCAAGATCTTCATGGGCGACGCGGGAGCCTTGATGCTGGGGCTGTTGATGGCCGCGTCGACCATATCGGTGGTCGGTCAGACCGACCAGGACTTCAGCGGCCGGACGTTCTTCTTCTTCGCTCCAGTGCTCATCCCGTTCCTGATCCTCGGGATCCCCATCCTCGACACCGCCTTCGCCATCGTCCGCCGGGCCGGCCGGCGGGTCAACCCGGCGGCCCCCGACAAGAACCACCTCCACCACCGGCTGATGAGGCTCGGGCACGGCCAGACCCGGTCGGTGCTCATCTTGTGGACGTGGACGGCGCTGCTCTCCGGGCTGGTGCTCTACCCCTCGTACTTCAAGGGCGGGTTGAGCGTGGTGCCCATCGGCATCGCCGCGCTGGCCGTGGCCCTCTACACCCTCTTCGGGGTGAGAGGCCGCACCGAAGTGCCGAAGAGCTAGAAATCCCGAAGAGCTAGGCCCCCCGGGCCACGTCCAGGCGGGCCTGGGCCCACTTCAGCTCGATCTCGGCGGCCTTGTCCGGCTCGGGCCCACCGCTGCGCTGAGAGGCCTCCTGCTCGTCGCGCTCGGCTTGGGCCACGTCGATCTGTCCCGGCGCCTCGGCCACGTCGGCCAGCATGATGACCTGATTGTCCTTGACCTCGACGAACCCGCCGTGCACCGCGAAGCGGACCTCTTCGACCCCTGAGCCCTCGGCGCCGAGGATGCGGACCGCGCTCGGGTCGAGCGCCCCGATGTAGGGCATGTGGTCGGCCAGGAAGGCGATCTCCCCGTCGACCGCCTTGCACACGATCATCTCCGCCTGGCCCGAGAACAAGGTGGCCGACGGACTCACCAGCTCGAAGTGGGTGGTGCCCATCAGGCGTCTTTCTGCAGGGCCCGGGCCTTCTCCCGCACGCTCTCCACGCCGCCCACGTTGAGGAAGGCCTGTTCCGGGACGTCGTCGAGGTCGCCGTTGACCAGGGCCTCGAAGGACTCCACCGTCTCCGACACGGGCACGTAGATGCCAGGCATGCCGGTGAACACCTCGGCAACGAAGAACGGCTGCGACAGGAACCGCTGGATCTTGCGGGCCCGGGCGACGGTCACCCGGTCCTCTTCGGCCAGCTCGTCGAGGCCGAGGATGGCGATGATGTCCTGGAGCTCGCGGAAACGTTGCAGGATCTCCTGCACCCGGCGGGCCACGTTGTAGTGACGCTCCCCGACGACCTCGGGGGTGAGCACCGTCGAGGTCGACGCGAGGGGATCCACCGCCGGGTAGATGCCGAGCGCGGCGATCTGGCGGGACAGCTCGGTGGTGGCGTCGAGGTGGGTGAAGGTGGTGAACGGCGCCGGATCGGTGTAGTCGTCGGCCGGCACGTAGACGGCCTGCAGCGAGGTGATGGAACGGCCCCGGGTGGAGGTGATCCGCTCCTGCAGCTCGCCCATCTCGTCGGCCAGAGTGGGCTGGTAGCCCACCGCCGACGGCATGCGGCCGAGCAGGGTAGACACCTCGGAGCCGGCCTGCACGAAGCGGAAGATGTTGTCGATGAACAGCAGCACGTCCTGGTTCTTCACGTCCCGGAAGTACTCGGCCATGGTCAGCGCCGACAGTGCCACCCGCAGACGCACTCCGGGCGGCTCGTCCATCTGGCCGAACACCAGGGCGGTCTTGTTGATTACCCCGGACTCGGTCATCTCCAGCCACAGGTCGTTGCCCTCACGGGTCCGCTCCCCCACTCCGGCGAACACCGATACACCGCCGTGCTGGTCGGCGACCCGGCGGATCATCTCCTGGATGAGCACCGTCTTGCCCACCCCGGCCCCGCCGAACAACCCGATCTTGCCGCCCTGGACGTAGGGCTCGAGCAGGTCGATGACCTTGATCCCGGTCTCGAACATCTGCGCCTTCGGCTCGAGGGCGTCGAAGGGCGGGGCGGGCCGGTGGATCTCCCAGTGGTCGTCGGCCTGGCCGATCTGGTCGGTATCGAGCGGGGCGCCGTAGACGTTGAACACGTGGCCCAAGGTGGCGTCGCCCACCGGGACGCTGATGCCCCTACCGGTGCTGCGCACCGGCGTCCCCCGCTTGAGCCCGTCGGTGGGCTTCATGCAGATGCAGCGCACCCGGCCCTCGCCGATCTGCTGGGCGACTTCGGCCATGACCGTGGTGGTCCGTCCCTCCACCTCGATGTCGAGCTCGACCGCGAAGTTGATCTCCGGCAGGTTGCCCGGGGGGAACTCCACGTCTACGACCGGGCCGGCGATGGCGACGACCCTCCCTTCGGTCTGCCCTGGGTCGGTCTGCCCTGGAGTGGTCTGTTCGGCGACGCTCATTTCAGCTCCTGTTGTGCGATCTGCGGGGTCGGGCCGATCAGGCGATCGGCTGGTAGGTCTCGCGAGCGGATCCGTCCTGGTCGCCGAGCCCGGCTTGGCGCAGGGCCTCGGCGCCGCCGACGATCTCCATGATCTCGGTGGTGATGGCATCCTGGCGGGCCCGGTTCATCTGGCGGCGGTAGGTCTTGATCAGCTCGTCGGCGTTGTCGGTCGCAGCCTTCATGGCCCGCTGGCGGGCCGCCTGCTCCGACGCCGCCGACTCCAACATGGCGGCCAGCACCTCGGCCTCGAGCCAGCTCGGCAGCAGCCGGTCGAGGATCTCGGCGGGCTCGGGTTCGAACTCGTAGTCCGTCTTGTGGCCCGGCTCGGCCGGCTGGTCGTCGACCTCGCCGACGAGAGGCACCAGCTGGCGGACGTTCACCGCCTGGCTGCCGAGCGAAAGGAACTGGGTGAACACCAGCTCGATCTGGTCCACCTCTCCCACCTCGAAGGCGGGGATGACCGATTGGACCACCTGTCGGGCATCTTCGTAGCGGGGCCGTTCGGACACCCCGATGAGGCTGAAGAGGATGGGCTGGCGCCGGAAGCGGAAGTAGTTGACCCCCTTGCGGCCGAGGCCCACGAGCTGGACCTCGCGCCCCGCGGCCCGGTGGTCGCGCACCAGCCGCTCGACGGTGCGGATGACGTTGGCGTTGTAGCCGCCGGCCAGGCCCCGGTCCGCGGTGACGAACACGATGGCGACCCGCTCGGGCGAATCCACCACCCGGAACAACGGGTGGTTTCGTGCCTCAGGCGAGTCGGCCAGATGGGCCACCACCTCGCGGATGCGGGCCACGTAGGGCCGGGCCGCGGCTATGGCCTGCTGGGCCCGGACGATGCGAGACGCGGCGATGAGCTCCATCGCCCGGGTGATCTTCTTGGTCGACTCGACGCTGCGGATGCGGCGCCTGAGTACTCGTTCTTGACCACCTGCCATATGTGCTCTGGCCCTCTCTCCGGCCCGTCAGCTGCCCGCGACGGGCGTCGGGGCGAAGACCGCCTTGAACGAAGTGATGGCCGCCTTCAGCTTCTCCTCGTCGGGCAGTGCCTTGGCGGTGCGGATCTCCTCGAGTATCTCCGGGTGGCTGGAGCGGAAGTTGGCCAGGAGCTCGGCCTCGAAGCGGCGCACGTCACCGACTGGGATATCGTCCACGTACCCGTTGGTGCCGGCGTAGATCGAGATCACCTGCTCCTCGACGGCCATCGGGGAGTTCTGGGGCTGCTTCAGGATCTCGGTCATCCGGTAACCGCGGTCGAGCTGGGCCTGTGAGACCTTGTCGAGCTCGGAACCGAAAGCGGCGAACGCCTCCAGGTCCCGGAACTGGGCCAGGTCGGTCTTCAGGCTGCCGGCCACCGAACGCATGGCTTTGATCTGGGCCGAGCCGCCTACTCGGGACACCGAGATGCCGACGTTGATGGCCGGGCGGACACCCGAGTAGAAGAGGTCGGACTCGAGGTACACCTGGCCGTCGGTGATGGAGATCACGTTGGTCGGGATGTAGGCCGAGACGTCTCCGGCCTTGGTCTCGATCACCGGCAGGGCGGTCAACGAGCCGCCCCCCTTCGCGTCGGACAGCTTGGCGGAACGCTCCAGCAGCCGGCTGTGCAGGTAGAACACATCGCCCGGATAGGCCTCGCGGCCCGGGGGCCGGCGCAGGAGCAGCGACAGTTGGCGGTAGGCCTCGGCCTGCTTGGACAGGTCGTCGTAGACGATCAGGGCGTGCTCGCCGTTCTCCATCCAGTGCTGGCCCATGGCACAGCCGGCGTAGGGGGCAAGGTACTTGAACGGGGCGGGCTCCGAAGCGGGCGCGTTGACGACCACGGTGTACTCCATGGCGCCGTGCTCGCGGAGGGTGTTGACGGTCTGGGCGACCGTCGAGCCCTTCTGGCCGACCGCCACGTAGATGCACTTCACGCCCTGGCCGCGCTGGTTGAGGATGGTGTCGATGGCGACGGTCGTCTTGCCCGTCTTGCGGTCACCGATGATCAGCTCGCGCTGGCCCCGGCCGATCGGCGTCATGGCGTCGATCGCCTTGATCCCGGTCTGCATCGGCTCCTTCACCGGCTGGCGGTCGACGATCCCGGGAGCTTGGATCTCGAGGCGTCGGTTCAGCTCGGTCACGATGGGGCCCTGTCCGTCGACCGACTCGCCGAGGGGGTTCACTACCCGCCCGAGAAGCGCGTCGCCGACCGGCACGGAGAGGATCCGCCCGGTGGCCTTCACTGTCTGGCCCTCCTCGAGCTGGTCGACCTCGCCCAGCACGACCGCCCCGATCGACTCCTCGTCGAGGTTGAGGGCCAAGCCGAGCTCCCCGCCCTCGAACTCGAGCAGCTCGTTCACCGCCGCCCCGGGCAGCCCGGCCACCCGGGCGATCCCGTCGAACACCTCTTGTATCCGCCCGACCTGCTCCATCGATACGCCCGGCGTGAAGCCCGTGATGTTGCGGCGCAGGGCTTCGCCGATGTCGGTCGCGTTGATCGTCAGTTCCGCCATTAGCGGCGCTCTCCTGTCGTGTTGTCTGGATTGGAAGGATGGGGGGAGGGGCCGGCCCCGATGCCCACTTCGGGTAGGGCCAGGCGCTCCCTCAGCAACTCGAGCTGGCGCCGGGCGCTGGCGTCGACGACGGTGTCGCCGATGGTCGCCACGAAGCCCCCGACCACGTCGGGGTCCACCGTCACCCGCACCTCGACATCGTGGCCGAGCGCCCCGCTCAGCGCGCCGGCCAAGGCCCGGATCTGGGATTCGTCGAGCTCCACCGCGGAGCGGACCTCGGCCAGGCGGCGGTTCGACTCGGCCGCCACCTTGGCCACCAGGTAGTCGAGCAGGTCCTGGTAGTCCCGGGGCCGCCCGACGCGCGTGGCGTAGGCCGCCAGCTTGGCCGTCTGGGAGGTGGCTTTGGCGGCGAGAAGATCGGCCACCAGGCGCCTCCGGTTGGCAGCGGGCACGTCACGGCTGGTGAGAGCCTGCTTCAACCCGTCCGAGCCGTCGACGACGCGCAAGAAGCGGAACAGCTCGTCTTCGACCTCGCCGAGTCCCCGCTGGTCGGCTATGCCCTCCAAGAGCGCGGTGGCGTAGCCGTCCAGACGCTCCTCGGCGGCTTTGTGCCCGAGGACGACGTCGCCGACCGGCTCCAGGTCGTTCGCCGCGGCCCGGGCCCGCTCGGCCAGCCCGGCCACGGTCTCCGATGTCTCTGGCGCCCGCTCGGCGTCAACCACGTAGCGGATCAGGCGCAGGGTCTGCTCCCCGAGATGGGCGCCGAACAGGTCCTCGAGCACGCCTTTGCGGGCGTTGGCCGGCACCCCGGGATCGGCCAGGGCCCGGCCCAGGTCCTCCGAGCCGGAGATGACGTCGCCCGCCGCGGCGAGCTCCTGAGCGAGCGCGGCCAACCGTCCCGAGCCGGCCTCCCGGACCTGCTCGATTACCGCGTCGGCGTAACCGCGGACCCTCTGACGCACCTAGGCGTTCTCCGGCTGGCGGGCCGAGTCCGTGTGGACGAGCTCTTCGATGGTCCGATCGACCAGCGAGCGCTGGGCGGAGCGGTCGATGCCCTCCCTCAACACCTTCTCGGCGGCGGCTATGGCCAGGTCGGCGGTCTGCTCGCGCAGCTGCTCCGAAGCCCGCCGGGCCTGAGCCTCGATGTCGGCCGAGGCCTGCGCCACCCTCATGTCGTACTCGCGGTCGGCTTGCTCACGACGCTCCCGCCTGGCCTGCTCGGCCATGCGGTTGGCTTCGTCCACGACGGCCCGGGCCTGGGTGCGCCCCTCGTTGACGAGCCGGCTGTACTCGGCCTCCGCCTCCTCGTGGCGCCGCTTGGCCTCCTCGGCATCGGCGAGCGCCTGGCGGATGGTGGTTTGGCGCTCGTCCATGACCTTGTTGATCGGCGGGAGGATGTACCGGGCCAGGATGAACACGACAAGTAGGAACGCCACCAGCTCGACGACGAAGGTCGCGTTGGGGACGAGGAAGTTCGACGATGCGACCAGCACCGCGGCTCAGCCCTTGGCGAGGACGAACACGAACAGGGCGGCGAAGGCCAAGTTGATGAAGTACATGCCTTCGACCAGACCCACGATGAGGAACATCGTGGTGTACAACCGGCCCTGCACCTCGGGCTGGCGGGCGATACCGGCGATGGTCTGGCTACCGGCCAAGCCGTCACCGATGGCGGCGCCGATGGCCCCCCCTCCGAGTGCCAACCCACCGCCGGCGAAGGCGCCGGCCAGCTCGATGGCCTTCTGCGTGCTTGCTGCCATTTTCCGCTTTCTCCTATCTCGGGATCAGTGCCCGCCCTCTTCGGTGGCGAACTGGAAGTAGAGGATTGTGAGCAAGGCGAAGATGAACGCCTGGATCACGCCGATGAACATGTCGAACAGCTTCCAGACCGGCGTGAAAATGATGCTGAAGGCGTAGAACTTCGGGATGAAGCTGATCAGCAGGGCGATCATGATGCCGCCGGAGAACAGGTTGCCGAACAACCGCAGAGCCAACGTCAGCGGCTTGGCGATCTCCTCGATGATGTGCAGGGGGAACATGGCGACCGGCTTGCGGAAGAAGTTCTTCAGGTATCCGCCGAAGCCCCTAGATCGAATCCCGGCCGCGTTGGTCAGCACGAAGACGACTATCGCCATGGCATAGGTCAGGTTGACGTCCGCGGTGGGGGCCGGGGCGTAGTCGGTGTTGTGGTACAACCCGGGCAGGATCTCGATCCAGTTGGCGGCGAGCACGAGCATGAAGATGGCGACGCCGAGCGGCACCACCCGCCGGTACTGCGGCCCGAGGCTGCTTTCCACCTGGTCCTGGACCCAGCCGACGATCGTCTCCCAGAACAGCTGCAGCCGACCCGGGACGCCGGCAGTGGCCCGGCTGCGCAGGTAGAAGCCCATACCCAGCACCACCGCGCTGGCCACCGCGGTCGTCCAGATCGTGTCGAGGTTGAGCCCACCGCGAGTTACGTGGTCGCCGACGGGGATGTTGACGGCGAGGAGGCCGGCCGGGTCAAGCATCGGCCTCAACTCCCTCCGCGAATCCGCGCCGCTGGAAGCGGATGAGGGCGATGACGGCGTTCAGCAGCATGGTCGCCTGGAACAGGGCCAAGCCGGCGATGACCCCCCAGCCGACCGGCTGCTTCACGATCAACAGACCGACCGCCACGGCGGTGCACACGCCGAGGCGCACGGCCACGCTCCCGGCGAACGGCTTGCGGTTGACGACGCCCTCGGGGGTGGTGAAGCGCAGAGCCGACGATTGGAAGACCCGATGGTTGGTGAGAGCCAGAGCCAGCCCGATGGCCACACCCGGGGCGAAGAGCTGCTGGCCGACGATGATGGCCACCCCGGCCGCGACCATGCCCACCGCGATGGCCTCGAATGCGGTACGGCGCACCACCCTTTCGATCTCGTTTACGGGGAAGGCGGTCAGCACGATGTCGGGCCGGCTAGGAAAATCGCTTCCACTCCGATCGGGTGGCGTACACGCCGAGCGCGATGCCCACGACCATCCCGGTGAAGAGGAAGACGGGGAGCGTTCCGAGCGCCTGGTCGACGAACCATCCGGCCACCAGACCAGCCCCCAGGCACATGGCATTCAGCAGGCCCAAGCCGGCGAATTGCATGATGCCTGGTCTCTGCTTGTCCACCAGCACCTCGCTCACGGCAGGTTGAGAACCTACCGGGAAAACCTTTTGCCGCGTCTAAACGTCTGTTTGGGTCCATCGGCACGTGCCAAATCATCCCATGTCTGCGGCTAAGGGGGCAACTTGGCCCCGGCCACGATCAGCACCTCGTCCCAGGCGAGTTGGCCGGCTCTCAAGAGCCGGGGGACCTCGCCTATGGCATCGACCACCGTGGACGGTTGCCTGGTGCACGGCCCGGCGTCGAGCACCAGCTTCACCCCCGGCAGCTGCTCGGTCAGCCGGTGGGGGTCGGTGACCGGTGGCTCCCCGTGACGGTTGGCGCTGGTCGTGGCGTAGGGCCCGAATTCCCTGCAGAGGGCGCGGGGCACGGGGTGGGCCGGACAGCGCAGGCCGATCGTCTCGTCCTCCTCACCGAGATCGGCGTTGACCTCGGCTCGCCGGGGCAGGACGAGGGTCAGGGGCCCGGGCCACAGGGCTTCCATGAGCCGGCGGGCCGAATCGGTGACCGCGGTGGTCAGCTCGAGAGCCTGCTCCACGTCGGCGACGAAGACGGGCAGCTCGACGCTGCGCGGCCGCCCCTTGACGAGGAACAACCGGTCCGAGGCCCCGCTGTGCCACGGATCGGCGGCCAGCCCATAGACCGTGTCGGTCGGCACACCGATGATGTCGCCGTCGCCCAGCGCCCCCGCCGCCATCTCGATGGCTCGGGCCGGAGGGGGGTCCCCGTGAGCGTCGACCATCACGGTCACTGGGCGCCTCTGGCCACGAGCGCCCGGGCTCGCCCCGACAGGTCCGCCTCGATGCCGACCTCGGCGAAGCCGGCAGCCGCCGCCCAGGCCCGGGCCTGGGCCCTCTGATGGGGGGCGATCTCCAGTACCGCCGCCCCACCGGTCCTGATCCATGAGGGGGCGCCTCGAAGGATGGCCTCGATGGCCTCGGTCCCTGTCTCGCCCGCGACCAGGGCGGTGGTCGGTTCCCAATCCCTCACCGCCGGCTCGAGCGTCTCCAGCTCTCCGGCGGCGATGTAGGGCGGGTTGGACACGACCAAGTCGATCCTTTTTTTCAGCTGCTCGGGCAGCCCATCCCACCAGTTGGCCCTGACCACCCGCACCCGGGTCGCCGCCGCACCCCCCATCCCCGCCAGGTTGGCCCGAGCGACGTCCAAGGCCGTGGGTTGCGTGTCGGTGGCCCATACCTGGACCTGTTGTCGTTCCGCAGCCACGGACAAGGCAATGGCCCCCGTCCCGGTGCCGAGGTCCAAGACGGTGCGGGCGTCCATGCGGTCGAGCTCGCGCAGCGCGATCTCGACGACCTGCTCGGTCTCCGGCCGGGGGATGAGCACCCGGGGATCCACCATGAGGTCGAGGGTGCGGAAAGCCCAACGCCCAAGGACGTACTGCAACGGCTCGCCTTCCAGGCGTCGCCGCACCATCTCGGCCAGCCGGAGGCGGGCTCGTTCGGACGGCCCCGGCCCATCAGTGAGAAGGTCGGCCTGGCGCTGGCCGGACACCTCCTCGATCATCCAGCGAGCGGCCTGCCGGTCGGAAAGCTGGGCGGCGGTCTGGTCGCGCAGGTCGGACCAGGTGACCTCCTGCCCCTCGACCGACCGGGTGCTCACGCCTCGGCCAGCTGGCGGGCTCGCTCGTCGGCCATCAGCGCGTCGATCAGCTCGTCGAGCTCTCCGAGCATGACCTTGTCGAGCTTGTACAGGGTGAGGCCGATGCGGTGGTCGGTCACCCGGTTCTCCTTGTAGTTGTAGGTGCGGATCTTCTCCGATCGGCCCCCGCCGCCGACCTGGCTGCGGCGGGCGTTGGACGCTTCGGCGGCATGGCGGTCCTGTTCGGCCTTGAGCAGGCGGGCCCGCAGCACCTGCATGGCCTTGGCCCGGTTCTGGATCTGGCTCTTTTCGTCTTGCATGGCCACGACGATCCCGCTGGGCAGGTGGGTGACGCGTACCGCGGAGTCGGTGGTGTTGACCGACTGGCCGCCCGGCCCGGTCGAGCGGTAGACGTCGATCTTCAGGTCCTTCTCGTCGATCTGGACCTCGACCTCCTCCGCCTCGGGTAAGACGGTGACCGTGGCCGAGGAGGTGTGGACCCGTCCCTGTGACTCGGTGACCGGCACCCGCTGCACCCGGTGGGGACCGCCCTCGTTCTTCAGGTGGGACCAAGCCGCTTCGCCTTTGACCAGGAACGTGACCTGGTTCACCCCGCCCATGTCGGAAGGATCGGTCGACATGACCTCCACCCCGAAGCCCTTCCGCTCGCAGTAGCGGGAGTACATCTCGAACAGGTCCCGGGCGAAGAGGTTCGCCTCCTCGCCCCCCTCCGCCCCCCGGATCTCGATGATGACGTTCTTGCCGTCGTTGGGGTCCTTGGGCAAGAGCAGCACCTTCAGGCGCTCGTCGAGCTCGGCCATGCGGGTCTCGGCCGACTCGATCTCGTCGCGGATCAGCTCCCGCTCCTCCCCCGCTGCCGCCTCCCCCCACATCTCCCGGGCCGCGGTCAGGTCCTCCTCGGCCGCACGGTCCTCCCGGAATGCCTCGACGACCGCCGCCAGGTCCTTGTGGCGCCGGGACGCCTCCCGCAGCCGCTTGGGGTCGCCGACCACCTCGGGGTCCGACAGCTGGATCAGCACCGCCTCGTACTCGCGTTCCAATCCTTCGAGGCGCTCCAGCACGGCTGTCCAGCGTACCGGGCTTCTTATACTCACCCCTGGTGAGCGCGCCCCCTCCTCGCTGGAGAGAAGTGAACCGGCGCATGTGGGACGCGCGGGTCCCGGTCCACGTGGCGTCGGATTTCTACGACGTGGCCGGTTTCAAGGCTGGCCGCCCGTCCGTGGAGCCATTCGAGGTCGAGGAGCTAGGCCCGCTGGGCGGTTTGAAGCTCGCTCACCTGCAATGCCATCTCGGCCTGGACACCCTCGACCTGGTTCGGTTGCACCCCACCCTGGCCGCCGTCGGCCTCGACTTCTCTGGCGGCGCAGTCGCGGCAGCCACCTCCTTGGCCTCCGAGCTGGGGCTCGCCGGCCGGGCCCGTTTCGTCGAAGGCGACGTCACCGCGGCGTCGTCTGTCCTCGGCCATGCCGAGT
>JAFAWZ010000217.1 GCA_019241495.1 Acidimicrobiales bacterium
TAGGAGCCGAGCACGGTCGGGTACTGCCAGGTGAAGTTGATCGGCCCGTGCTGAGCCACATAGGCCGAGATCAGCTGCTGAGCCTTGTTCATGTCACCATTGGGCAACGTCAAGCTGGCGTCGTAGAACGGCGAAGACGACGGGAACCACGTGGTTGGCACGATCCCCGCCCCGTTGACCGCCTCCTGGTTGATCTGATTCAGATCCAGCGCCTCGCTGAGGCCCAACCGCACCGAGGCATCGTCGAAAGGAGCCATGGTGGTGTTGAAGATCAGCCCGATCCCACCCAGCTGCTCCGGTGCGACGATCGGGTAACCCTGCTGTTTCAGCTGGGCGATGTGTGGATCCGCAGTCGGGGCATAGACCATGTCACCCTGGCCAGTAGTGAAAGCGTTGAACTGCTGGGTGTTATCCGTGGCGAACTTGAGGGTCATCGAGTCGAGGTAGGGCTTGGGAGCCAGGTAGTAGTGAGGGTTCTTGGCGAACGTCCAGTGGTCCCCGGGCGCGGACTGGGTCAGCACGAACGGCCCCGCCCCGACCGGCTTGGCGCCGAACTGGTCGCCCTCGGCCTGGATGGCGGTGGGTGAGCCGATCAGGCCCAGCTCGTCCATGACCAACCGGGGGAACTGGGCATTGGCCGACTTGAGCGTCACGTTCAGCGTGGTCGGGTCCACCACCGTCATGTCGGAGATCGACGTGGCGTCGGGGGTGAAGGTGCCGATCGTCGGATCCTGCTCCCGGGTCCAGTTGAACTTCACCGCCGCCGCATCGAAGGTCGTGCCGTCGGAGAACACCAGGTTGGGGCGCAACTTCAACACCCAGTGGACCTGGTCCGTGCTGGTCAGCGACTGGGCGAAGCCTGCCACGATGTGGCCCTGGTCGTCGAGGTAGACCAGATCGTCGAAGAGGGCGGTCTGCGCATAGGGCTGTGTCCCGCCGGAGAGCGACACCTTCGCCGGATCGAAGCTCACGATATTGTAGTGGATCAGCATGGTGGCGCTGCCCCCGCTCTGGGCCGTCGCCGTCGTGGGCGTTCCGCCGGAGGTGGGCGTCGGAGAGGCCCCGTTCTTGGACGAGCTGCAAGCTCCTGCCACCAGGCCCACAGCGACTGCCGCGGATAGCCACTTGATCGCGCCGAAGCGATTCATCGATATTCCCCTCGTTTTGTCCGTCGTCTTTAATCTTGTTAGCAGGATGGGCGCGCCGGCCACAAGTTACGGACCCAGCGAGAGCCTGCTTTCCTCACCCCCTGCCGGAACACCAGCCTGGCCGAGCGGCCGAATCTGGGGTCGTTCGTCGCCATTTCGTGAGGACAAGCGCCCTCAGAAGAATGGCCCAAATGGGGTTCAGGCCGCCCCGTTGGCGTGGACGCCGGTCAGAGGGAAATGACACGCTACGAAGTGCCCAGGAGCGATCTCTCGCAACTCCGGCGTATCGCTCGAACAGCGCGGTTGGGCGAAAGGGCACCGGGTATGGAACCGGCAACCGGAAGGGGGATCCAGCGGAGAGGGCAGCTCACCGCGCACCTTGCGACCTTCGAAGGGTTGGCGGGCCGAGGGATCCGGCACCGGAATCGCCTGGAGCAGGCCGACCGTGTAGGGATGGGCCGGCTCGCGGTAGAGGCTTTCCGACGACGCGATCTCGCACAGCCGACCCAGGTACATGACAGCCACCCGGTCGCTGATGTTCTTCACGACCGCGAGGTCGTGGGCGATGAAGAGGAGCGCCATGCCGTGACGGCGCTTGAGGTCCTCGAGCAGGTTGAGGACCTGCGCCTGCACTGAGACGTCGAGGGCGGAGACCGGTTCGTCGCAGATGAGCAGCCGCGGTTCGAGCATGAGCGCCCGGGCGATCGAGATCCTCTGGCATTGGCCACCGGAGAACTGGTGGGGACGCCGCGACCCACTCTCGTCGGCGTCGATCCCGACTTCGCCGAGCCGCTGCCGAGATCGAT
Source organism: Acidimicrobiales bacterium (assembly GCA_019241495.1). Classification (GTDB taxonomy): domain Bacteria; phylum Actinomycetota; class Acidimicrobiia; order Acidimicrobiales; family Palsa-688; genus JAFAWZ01. Next base: position 1,955 of record JAFAWZ010000217.1, read on the forward strand.
CGAGCTGCTCGCTGGGCGACCCGATTCCCCAGATCCTCAAGGGGTCCCGGACGAGCTCGATCACCCGCTTCCTCGGATTGAGGGAGGAGATCGGGTCCTGGAAGATCATCTGGAGTTGCCGGCGGGCCTGCTTCAGCTCTTTGCCGTTCAGCCGGGTCAGGTCGACCCCCTCGAAAACCACAGACCCACTCGTGGGGCGGTACAGCTGAACGATGGCTCGGGCCAGGCTCGACTTGCCACAACCCGACTCGCCGACCAGCCCGAGCGTCTCGCCCTCGTGTATGGCGAACGAGACCCCTGACACGGCGCGCACCCGCTTGCCGTCCCGGACCGGGAACTCCAGCACGAGATCTTCGACGCTCAGAATTGTGTCCGGCGCCTGCTGATACGTCTCGGCAGCGCTCACGCGGATCGGGTGGTGGACGACTCGAGCGGTACGGATGGTGCATCGACGGGATACCAGCAGCGGAAGAGGTGCCCCGGCTCGGGCCCCGGCGTCAGGGGAGGCAGTTCGGCCGAGCACCGCTCCTGGGCTCTCAGGCAGCGCGGCGCGAACCGGCATCCCGACGGCGGGTTGAGAAGGCTGGGTGGGCGTCCCCTGATTACCTCGAGCCGGGAGTGGGGCGGATTGTCGATTCGCGGCACCGACTGAAGAAGAGCCGAGGTGTACGGGCTCTTGGTGTGGGCGAAGACCACCGGCGTCGGACCTTGCTCAACTATCTGGCCGGCGTACATCACGGCAATGTCATCAGTCCGGTTGGCGACCACGCCGAGATCGTGGGTGATCAGAACCATGCCCATGTCCCGGGCGTGCTGTTGTTCCTGCAGGAGATCGAGGATCTGGTCCTGCACAGTGACATCCAGAGCCGTGGTGGGTTCGTCGGCCATGAGGAGCACCGGATCACACGACAAAGCGATGGCGATGGTAACCCTCTGACGCATCCCTCCCGACAGGCTGTGCGGGTACCGGCCCAGGATCTGCGCCGGTTCGGGGATGCCGACCGCGTCGAGCAACTTGATGGCCAGCTCCCGGCTGTCGTGACGGCTCATCTGACGGTGCTGGCGGAGGCTCTCGGCGACCTGCTGGCCGATTTTGAGCACCGGGTTGAGCGAGGTCATCGGGTCCTGGAAGACCATGGACAGGCGCGACCCCCAGACCGCCCTCATCTGCTTGGGTGAGCGGACCGTCAGATCGATCCCATCCAGGAACACCCGCCCAGTGGTGTCCACGCCCCTCCTCGGCAGGAGGCGCATGATGGATCGGGCGAGCACCGTCTTGCCCGAACCCGACTCGCCGACCAATCCGAGTGCCCGTCCCCGCTGAACCTGGAGAGACACGCCGTCGACCGCCCGCACCGTCCCGTAAGGCGTCGAGAACGACACCGCCAGGTCCTCTACGGTCAGCAACGTCCCGCCCGTCTGCGACTGGCCGTCCATCGGTGACCTGGCCATGGATGATCGGCCCCTCATTACAGAGCCGATTCTCGCACGTCGAAACGCTGGCGGGCCGCGTCACCGAGGACGTTAAGGGCATAGACCGTGATGAAGAGGACGACGGCCGGCACGAACACCAGACCCGGATGCTGCACCAGGTCCGGTTGGCCGTCCGCGATCATGGCGCCCCAACTCGGAGCCGGGGGTGGCACGCCGAGCCCGAGATAGCTCAATGAGCTGGCCGCCACGATGAGGAAGGCCATCAGCACGACTGCGTAAGCGGCGATGGGCGCCAGGATGTTGGGAAGGATCTCTTTGAAGACGATGCGCAAGGGGCCCGCACCCATCAAGCGATTGGCTTGCACGAACTCCCGGTTCACGAACCGCAGGGCATTGGCTCGCGAAAGCCGGATGAAAGCCGGCATGGACACGATGGCCAGGCCGCCCGTGACGGTCGTGCTGCTCGGGCCGATGGTAGCCGCCACCGCCAACAGGAACACCAGCGGAGGGAACGCCAGGATGGCGTCTGTGAACGTCCCGACCGCGACGTCCATGAAGTTGCGTATATAAGCGGACAGCAAGCCGACGATGGCACCCACGCTCATGGCGATGGCTGCCGCAATGACGCTGACCGCCAAGGACTGCCTCGCCCCGAAGATCAACCTCGACAGCTCGTCGCGCCCGAGGGCGTCGGTCCCGAGCGGGTGGGACCAGCTGTGGAACGGCCCGACCCTCGAGTGGCCAACGTGGTGGGACGGATTGGCCAGGGGGATCCAGTTGGCGATCACCGCGAGGATGGCCCAGGCACCGATCCACACCGCCGCGATTATGATGAGGACGCTCGGCCGCCGACGACGCTGGCGGCGGGTCAGAGCGGCCCGACCCCGGACCGGGATCTCCGTGGGCAGAGCCGGGGGCGTGGGCGCCAAGGAGATCTCGCTCATCGGTCCACCCCCCTACGGGATATGGACCGACCCGTCAAACTGACTCGCTCCCGAAGGTCGCTCATCGGTCCACCCCCCTACGGGATGTAGACCGACCCGTCAAACTGACTCGCTCCCGAAGGTCGCTCATCGGTCCACCCCCCTACGGGATATGGACCGACCCGTCACACTGACTCGCTCCCGAAGGTCGGGCATAACACCGATTCGGTCCCGAAGGTCGCTCATTGGGCCGCCACCCGGGGATCGAGGGCGGTGTAGGCGATGTCCACGAGCAGGTTGAGCACCAGATAGACCAGAGCGATGATGGCGATCACGGCCTGGACCATGACCAGATCCTTCGAGAGGATGGACGACACCAGCAGGCTCCCGAGCCCCGGGAGTGAGTACACCTGCTCGATGATCACGGCGTTCCCTATGAGGCCGCCGATGGCAACTCCAGCGATGGTCAGCAGCGAGAACGAGGAAGGCTTCAGGGCGTGGCGGAAGAGGATCTTCCAGGTCGGCAGGCCTTTCGAGCGGGCCAAGAGGATGTAATCCTGCTGGAGGGTGGCGATGACGTCGGCTCTCAGCACGCGCTGGAAGATAGCGATCAAGGGCAGTGACAGCGAGACGACCGGCAGGACCGCGGTGCGGAAGTTGCGGGCTGGGTTCTTGGACAGCGACTGCCAACCGATGGCAGGAAACACATGGACCTTGACGGCTAGCAGATAGGCGAGAAGGATCCCGGCGAGGAAGCCGGGTATAGAGATGAAAGACGACGTCACCCCGTCGACGACCCGGTCGGCGAACGATCCAGCCCGATAGCCGGTGTAGAGGGCGGTCGGCACGGCGATGATGAGGGCGATGAGACCCGCCATGATCGTGAGCTCCAGGCTCACCGGGACCCTTTGGGACAGCGCTTGAGTCACAGTCTGCTGGGTCTGGTAGGACCGCCCGAGGTCCCCGTGGAAAACCCTGCTCAACCAGTGCCAGTACTGGACCAAGACCGACTCGTTGAACCCGTACTTCTTGTTGATGGCAGCGATCACCGACGGAGTCGCGGACGGGCCAGCGAGGATCACCGCTGGCGAACCGGGAACCAGATTGAGCATCCATGTAGTCGCCAACGTCACCAGGAACATCAGCACCACCAGGCGTCCCAGACGCTTGATGATCATGCCCAGAAGGGCATTTCGAACCATTACTTCACTTCCTCCCCCATGGGCATGGTCATCCTAGCGCCTCGTTCTGGAATACGGGACGCAGGGTCCCCGATGCCTTGTGCTGTCGGGCACGCCCTGCTATCAAAGGTCTATTCGATCCATGTGGGTCCGGAACAGGGGGGAAATACTCATGAATCGCTCGATGGCGATCAGATGGTTGTCCGTGGCCATAGCCGCTGGCCTGGTGGCGGGGGCCTGCAGCTCTTCTAAGCACGGCGCCACCGGTCCCACCTCGGCGGCCTCTCCAACCACAGTGGCCCAGGCCGGGGGCAGCGCCACCCTGCTGATCCACTACAACATCGCGACCTTCGACCCGGCGAAGGTGTCGCTCTCCGGCGGGACCCAGCCCTACTCGCAGACCGCCATCTTCGACGATCTGGTCTACCTGGACGACCAGGGCCACATGGTCGCCGGTCTGGCCCAGTCGCTGACCAGCACGGACCAGGTCCACTGGGTGCTCAAGTTGCGGCCCAACCTGGTGTTCTCCGACGGCACGCCTTTCGACGCGGCAGCGGTGAAGTTCAACTGGACCCGGGAGCAGGATCCCACCATCGGCACCTTCACCCCAGATGCCACGTCGATCTCCGACATGACGGTGGCGGACCCGACCACGCTGAACGTGACGCTCAAGTCGGCCAACGCCCAGTTCCCCCGTTACGTGATGGATGAGCTGGGCCTGATCGGCTCGCCAACGGCCATCCAGGCCGAGGGTGACCAGTTCGGCGCCAAGCCGGTCGGGGCGGGCCCGTTCGTGCTGACCCAGTCCGCTCCTGGGGACCACTGGAGCTTCGCCAAGAACCCCCACTACTACCTGGCCCCCAAGCCCTACCTCGACTCCATGACCCTCAAGTTCGCGGCGGACAACACCCAGCAGTACAATGCATTTTCCACCGGTCAGGGCCAGATGGTCTACTTCCCGACCGCGGATCCCCACATCGCCCAACTGCAGCAGCAGGGCTACCCGACCGCCACCGTCCCCCAGCTCGGGGGGATCGGGCTGATCTTCAACACTACCATGGCTCCTTTCGACGACGCCTCGGTGCGGTTGGGCCTCAGCGAGGCGCTGGACCTGAACCAGATCAACCAGGAGGCCGTCAACGGGGCGGGGATCGTGCCGACCACCTGGTTCCCGTCGTCGTCGCCGTTCTACGACGCCAGCCTGACGCTGCCCAACGGTGACATGAACAAGGCCCAGCAGCTGATCTCGGCCTACGTCGCTCAGCACGGTCCGATCAACTTCACCTGGCAGTACCCGACCGTGCTCGGCTCCTACGCCACTGCTGTGCAGCAGGCCTGGAACGCGTTGAAGGGCGTGCACGTGAACCTGGCTCCTCTCACACCCGCGGCGGCGGTGACCCTGCTGCAGACCAAGAAGTTCACTGTGGCTGCAGGCGGTCCCGAGGCAGTGGACCCGGCCCAGGCGCTGGTCGCATCGTTCTCCAGCACCTCGAGGACGAACTACGGCAGCTACTCCAACCCGCAGATGGACCAGGCCCTTACGGCCGGGCTCCAAGCCACCACTCTGGCCGGGCGCAAGGCCGCCTATGAGACGGTCCAGAAGATCCTCGTGCAGGACGTCCCGCTGGCTCTCATGTACCGCGGCCAGTTCTATTACATCGGCCAGAAGAACGTCATGGGCATGAAGGTCTACAGCGCCTCGCTGCTCGACTGGTCAGGCGTCTGGCTGTCCAAGTAGCACTACCTGGTACCAAGTAGCCCCAAATAGACGGCCGGTCGCCCGAGTGGCCGGCCGTCTACCAATTCTCCTTCGGATGTCCCTCCTGGACGAACGGTCAGCGCGGCTTGCGCGGCGGGATCTGTAGGCCTATAAGGGCTATGAGAAGATGAAGTAGCCCATCCGAAATGCATGGGACAGGGGGACATCGATGAATCGCTTTGGCGCGATCCGGTGGCTGTCCGTTGCGCTTGCCACAGGTCTGGTGGCGGGCGCCTGTACTCATCTAAGCACGGCGCCAGCGATCCCACCTCGGCGGCCTATCCGACAACAGAGGCTCAAGCCGGCGGCGGCCTCACCTTGATCATCCACTTCAACATTGCGACCTTCGACCCGGCGAAGGTGCTGTTCTCCGGCGGGACCCAGCCCTACGCGGAGACCGCCATCTTCGACAATTTGATCTACGTGGACGACCAGGGCCACATGGTCGCCGGTCTGGCCCAGTCGCTGACCAGCACGGACCAGGTCCACTGGGTGCTCAAGTTGCGGCCCAACCTGGTGTTCT